>NZ_BAAALF010000057.1:0-16696 GCF_039528135.1 Kitasatospora nipponensis
GGGCGCAGCGCGGTGGCGGTCATGGAGGGTGCTCCCGGGGTCTTCGGCGGCGGGCTGGGACGGTGACTGGTGTCGTCCGTGCTATCGGCGCCGCCACGCGTCGCTCAAGCGCTCGGGCCGGCCGCGTCGCCGGTCGCCCGGACGGCGGATTGACACGCCGTGGCGGCGCGCTGCGGGGCCTCGAGGGCCCTTCGGTGGCCGTCGGCCGGGTCGCCGCGGCGGGCGGCGATGCGCTCGAAGGGGTACACGCGGCCGCGTCCGGGTGATCGCGCGGGCCGTATTCTGTGGGGGTCGCCCGTTCCCGGCGACTCCCCACGAAGCGGAGCGTGCCCCCGATGCGTGTCTATGTGCCCACCACCCTGGCCGCGCTGGCCCAGGCGCACCCGGACGGCGCGCTGGAGCAGTCGCCGGCCTACGCGGTGACCCCGGCGCTGCGCGAGTGGTACGTCAGTGACGACATCGAGGAACTGGAGTACGCCGCGCTGGTGCGGGCCGCGCAGTCCTCGCTGCGCCTGCTGGCCGCCGACCCGGGCGCGCCGCGCCGCCGGGTGGTGGTGGCGCTGGACGTGCCGGACGCCGCGGTCAAGCCGTTCGCCGGTGACGAGTACCAGGACCAGCTCTCGCTGGGCCAGGTCGTGCTGGCCGCCCCGGTGCGCCTGGCCAAGGCCGCCGCGGTGCACGCGGACGCCGCCGACCCGGAGGTCGCCCAGGACGTGGCGACCGCGGCCGACGCCGTGACGGCGGCCGACGCGGGGGACGACGACGCGCAGTTCAGCGTCGACGGCGCCGAGGACCACGAGCTGCTCTGGTTCGCCACCCAGGAGATCCCCGGCCTGCTCGGCTAGGGCCTCTCGATGGGCCCGCCCGGCGGCGGGTCCGGCCCCCGCTCCACCTGTTGTCCGGCCGTAGGACACCCGGTTGTCAGTGGCAGCGGCTACCGTTCCGGGGTGCGAACTCATATCGTCTGGGACTGGAACGGAACGCTCTTCCACGACATGGAGGCCGTGGTCGACGCGAGCAACGCCGCGTTCGCCTCCGTCGGCGGCGAGCCGCTGACCATCGAGCAGTACCGCGCGCTGTACGAGATCCCGATCCCGCGGTTCTACCAGCGCGTGCTCGGTTTCCAGCCGAGCGGCGCGGAGTGGGAGCGGTTGGACGCCGCCTTCCAGGACCGCTACGCCCAGGTGAGCGGCGACTGCGCGCTGACCGAGGGCGCGGCCGAGCTGCTGGCCGGCTGGTCGGCCGCGGGCGGCACCCAGTCGCTGCTGTCGATGTACGCGCACGAGAAGCTGGTGCCCACCGTGCTGCGCTTCGGCATCGAGCGGCACTTCCTGCGGGTGGACGGCCGCACCGGTCCCTCGCACGGTCAGAAGGCCGCCTCGCTGGTGCGCCACCTGGCCGCGCTCGGTCCGGCGGTGGACCCCGCCCGCACGGTGCTGATCGGCGACGCGGCCGACGACGCGCTGGCCGCGCTGGAGGTCGGCGCGCACGCGGTGCTCTACACCGGCGGCTCGCACGTGCGGGAGAACCTCGAGCCGGTCGGCGTCCCGGTGGTGGACAGCCTGGCCGAGGCGGTCGAGCTGGCGAGGAAGATCACAGCCTGAGCGGTGTGTCGCCGCCGGGTCCCCGGCTCCGGGGTGGTCAATCTAGCCAGACCACTGTCCCCAGGAGCGGAGCCGCCATGCCCATCGACGCAGTGACCCGGGTGCCGGCGCCGGTCAACGAGCCGGCGCTCGGGTACCGACCCGGCAGCCCCGAGCGCCACCGCCTGCTGCGCCGGCTGGACGAACTGGCCGCCGAGCCGATCCCGTTGCCGATGACCATCGGCGGCCGGCAGCGCTTCGGCTCCGGCGAGCGGATCGACGTGGTCCAGCCGCACCACCACGCCGCCAAGCTCGGCGTGCTCGGCAACGCCACGCGCGAGGACGCCGTGCTCGCGGTGGACGCCGCGCTGGCGGCCGGGGCGCAGTGGCGCTCTCTTTCCTTCGACGACCGGGCGGCGGTCTTCCTGCGGGCCGCCGAACTGCTGGCCGGGCCCTGGCGCGAGACGCTGGCCGCGGCCACCATGCTCGGCCAGTCGAAGACCGCGCAGCAGGCCGAGATCGACTCCTCCTGCGAACTGGTCGACTTCTGGCGCTTCAACGTGCACTTCGCCCGGCAGATCCTGGCCGAGCAGCCGCACTCCGGGCCGGGGGTGTGGAACCGCACCGACCACCGCCCGCTGGAGGGCTTCGTCTACGCGATCACCCCCTTCAACTTCACGGCCATCGCCGGCAACCTGCCCACCGCCCCGGCGCTGCTGGGCAACACCGTGGTCTGGAAGCCCGCGCCGACCCAGACCTTCGCCGCCCACCACCTGATGCGCCTGCTGGAGGCGGCCGGCCTGCCGCCGGGCGTGATCAACCTGGTCACCGGCGACGGCCTGGCGCTCTCCGAGGTCGCGCTGAAGCACCGGGAGCTGGCCGGCCTGCACTTGACCGGCTCCACCCGCACCTTCCAGTCGCTCTGGCAGGGCATCGGCGCCAACATCACCGGCTACCGCACCTACCCGCGGATCGTCGGCGAGACCGGCGGCAAGGACTTCCTGATCGCGCACCCCTCCGCGGACCCGGACATCCTGCGCACCGCACTGATCAGCGGCGCCTTCGAGTACCAGGGGCAGAAGTGCTCGGCCCTCTCGCGCGCCTACCTGCCGCGCAGCCTCTGGTTGCGGATCAAGGACGAACTGCTGGCCGAGGTGGACGCGTTGACGGTGGGCGACGTCTCCGACCTGTCCAACTTCATGGGGGCGCTGATCGACGCCCGCGCCTTCGCCCGCAACCGGGACGCCATCGAGCGGGCCCGCCGGGACCCGACGGTGGAGCTGGTGGCCGGCGGCCAGTACGACGACGCGATCGGCTACTTCGTGCGCCCCACCGTGCTGGTCAGCTCCGACCAGCGCAACGAGATCTTCTCCACCGAGTACTTCGGCCCGATCCTGGCGGTGCAGGTCTACGAGGACTCCCGCTGGGAGGACGCGCTGCGCCGGGTGGACACCGCCGCCCCCTACGGACTGACCGGTTCGGTGATCGCCCAGGACCGCTACGCCATCGCGCAGGCCCTGGAGGCGCTGCGTTTCACGGCCGGCAACTTCTGCGTCAACGACAAGCCGACCGGCGCGGTGGTCGGCCAGCAACCCTTCGGCGGCGGCCGCGCCTCGGGCACCAACGACAAGGCCGGCGCGGCCGAGAACCTGCGGCGCTGGACGTCGGCGCGTTCGATCAAGGAGACCTTCGTGCCCTCGACCGAGCACCTGCACTGACCACCTGCGGCGTTGCGCGGGCGTGCCCCGAAGTGCGCCCCACCTGCGCCGACGTGCGCCGATGTGCGCCGACGGTGCTCCGACGCGCGCCGAGGGTGCCCCCGATGAGGGCTGGGACGTGAAGCAAGCCCCAAGAAGGTGGACAAGGTGTCCAGGAAGCAGCGATCTTCCTGCGGGTTTGCGCCTCCCTGTCCCCTGACACCCCGGTCCCCTCCGGTTAGGCTGGCTGGCGTCGCCGGGAGGTTCCGCAGGCCGAAAAACCTGTACTACCCAGGCGGAGGGCGGTTCATGCGTGCCTTGAGTCCCTTTCGCCTGGATTGTGCGGGAGGATGCGGACAGACCCGGCGGTGGAAACCCCGACACCACCGAGTCACGCAACGGCGCGCGACAGGAGCCAAACAGTCATGCAGACCAAGCTGGACGCAGCCAAGGCCGAGCTGCTCGCCAAGGCAGCAGCAGCCGCTGAGAACAGCCAGGTGGGGGGAGCGGCGCCAGGGGAAGGTCTGAGCAACGGCGCTCTGGCCGCTTACCTGCACCACTACTACCTCCACACGGCCCCCGAGGACCTGGTCGACCGCGACCCGGTCGACGTGTACGGGGCCGCGGCCTCCCACTACCGGCTGGGGCTCAAGCGTCCCCAGGGCACCGCCGAGGTCCGGGTCTCCACCCCGACCGTCGACGAGAACGGCTGGTCCAGCGGCCACACCGTGGTCGAGGTGGTCACCGACGACATGCCCTTCCTGGTCGACTCGGTCACCAACGAGCTGTCGCGCCAGAACCGCGCGATCCACCTGGTGATCCACCCGCAGCTGGTGGTCCGTCGCGACATCACCGGCAAGCTGCTGGAGATCCTGGACATCGACGCCTGCTCGCGCAGCCAGGCGGCCGGCGCCGACTGGCCCGCCGACGCGACCATCGAGTCCTGGATGCACGTCGAGATCGACCGGGAGACCGACCGCGAGGACCTGCACGCGATCGAGCGCGACCTGCGCCGCGTGCTGGGCGACGTCCGCGAGGTCGTCGAGGACTGGGCCAAGATGCGCACCTCCGCGCTGCGGCTGGCCGACGAGCTCGCCGAGGTGCCCCCGGCGCACCTGGCCGAGCAGGAGGTCGGCGAGGCCTGGGAGCTGATGCGCTGGCTGGCCGACGACCACTTCACCTTCCTCGGCTACCGCGAGTACGACCTGGTCGAGCACGAGGGCGAGGAGGTGCTGCGGGCCATTCCCGGCACCGGCCTGGGCATCCTGCGCTCCGACCCGCTCAGCATCGACACCGACCACCACCCGGTCAGCGAGTCCTTCGGCCGCCTGTCCGCCCCCGTCCGGGCGAAGGCGCACGAGAAGAAGCTGCTGGTGCTGACCAAGGCCAACTCGCGTGCCACCGTGCACCGTCCGGCCTACCTGGACTACGTCGGGGTGAAGAAGTTCGACGCCGCCGGCAACGTGGTGGGCGAGCGCCGCTTCCTGGGCCTGTTCTCCTCCGCCGCCTACACCGAGTCGGTCACCCGGATCCCGGTGGTGCGCCGCAAGGTGCAGGAGGTCGTGAACAGTTCGGGCTTCTCCAGCGAGAGCCACGACGGCCGGGACCTGCTGCAGATCCTGGAGACCTTCCCGCGCGACGAGATCTTCCAGACGCCCGCCGAGGAGCTGCTGCAGATCTCCAGCAGCGTGCTGTACCTCCAGGAGCGCCGCAAGCTGCGGCTGTTCCTGCGTCAGGACGAGTACGGGCGCTACTTCTCCGCGCTGGTCTACCTGCCGCGCGACCGCTACACCACCCGCATCCGGTTGCGCCTGATGGACATCCTGATGCAGGAGCTGAACGGCGCGACCATCGACTACACGGTCTGGTCCACCGAGTCGGTGCTGACCCGGCTGCACTTCGTGGTCCGGGTCGCCCCCGGCAGCGAGCTGCCCGAGCTGACCGAGGCCGAGGTCGAGCGGATCGAGGCCAAGCTGGCCGAGGCCGCGCGCTTCTGGATGGACGGCTTCAACGACCAGCTGCACATCGAGCTGGGCGAGGAGCGGGCCGCCGAGCTGGCGCACAAGTACGCCAACGCCTTCCCCGACGGCTACCGCGCCGACTTCACCGCGCGCACCGCCGTCGCCGACCTCAAGCAGATCGAGTCGCTGCACGGTGAGGGCGACTTCCGCCTCAACCTGTACCAGCCGGTCGGCGCGGGCGACGACGAGCGCCGCTTCAAGATCTACCGGGTCGGCGGTCCGATCTCGCTGACCGAGGTGCTCCCGGTGCTGCAGCGCCTGGGCGTCGAGGTGCTCGACGAGCACCCGTACGCGCTGCGCCGCTCGGACAACACCACCGCCTGGGTCTACGACTTCGGCCTGAAGGTGCGCGAGGCCGCCGAGCTGACCGACGAGGCCCGCGAGCGCTTCCAGGAGGCCTTCGCCGCCACCTGGATGGGCCGCGCCGAGAACGACGGCTTCAACGGGCTGATCCTGACCGCCGGTCTGACCTGGCGCCAGGCGGTCGTGCTGCGCGCGTACGCCAAGTACCTGCGGCAGGCCGGCAGCACCTTCTCGCAGGACTACATGGAGGACGCGCTCCGCAACAACGCGCACACCACCCGCCTGCTGGTGAACCTCTTCGAGGCCCGCCTGAGCCCCAGCCACCAGCTGGGCGCCGGCGAGCTGGGCGAGGCGATCCTGGAGGAGCTGGACGGCGCGCTGGACGAGGTCGTCTCGCTGGACGAGGACCGCATCCTGCGCTCCTTCCTGCACCTGATCAAGGCCACCCTGCGGACCAACTTCTTCCAGCGCACGGCCGGTGGCGACTGGCACGCGTACGTGTCGATGAAGTTCGACCCGCACGCCATCCCCGATCTGCCGGCGCCCCGCCCGGCGTTCGAGATCTGGGTCTACTCGCCGCAGGTCGAGGGCGTGCACCTGCGCTTCGGCAAGGTCGCCCGCGGCGGTCTGCGCTGGTCCGACCGGCGCGAGGACTTCCGCACCGAGATCCTGGGCCTGGTCAAGGCCCAGATGGTCAAGAACACCGTGATCGTCCCGGTCGGCGCCAAGGGCGGCTTCGTCGCCAAGCAGCTGCCGGACCCCTCGGTGGACCGCGACGCCTGGCTGGCCGAGGGCATCTCCTCGTACAAGACGTTCATCTCGGCGCTGCTGGACATCACCGACAACCTCAAGGCCGGCCAGGTCGTCCACCCGGTCGACGTGGTGCGCCACGACGAGGACGACACCTACCTGGTGGTCGCCGCCGACAAGGGCACCGCGACCTTCTCGGACATCGCCAACGGGGTGGCCGAGAGCTACGGCTTCTGGCTGGGCGACGCGTTCGCCTCCGGCGGCTCGGCCGGCTACGACCACAAGGGCATGGGCATCACCGCCCGCGGTGCCTGGGAGTCGGTCAAGCGCAACTTCCGCGAGCTGGGCGTCGACACGCAGTCCGAGGACTTCACCGTCGTCGGCATCGGCGACATGTCCGGTGACGTCTTCGGCAACGGCATGCTGCTCAGCGAGCACATCCGGCTGGTCGCGGCCTTCGACCACCGGCACATCTTCCTGGACCCGAACCCGGACGCGGCGGCCTCCTTCGCCGAGCGCCGCCGGCTCTTCGACCTGCCGCGCAGCTCCTGGGACGACTACGACAAGTCGCTGATCTCGGCCGGCGGCGGGGTCTTCCCGCGCAGCGCCAAGTCGATCCAGCTGACCGCGCAGGTCCGAGCGGCGCTCGGCCTGGAGGTCGGCAAGGTCACGCCGGCCGAGCTGATGAAGATGATCCTTCAGGCGCCCGTCGACCTGTTCTGGAACGGCGGCATCGGCACCTACGTCAAGGCCGAGCGGGAGACCAACGCGGACGTCGGCGACAAGGCCAACGACGCGATCCGGGTCAACGGCAACCAGATCCGGGCCCGCGTGATCGGCGAGGGCGGCAACCTCGGCTGCACCCAGCTGGGCCGCATCGAGTACGCGCAGAGCGGCGGACCGCAGGGCACCGGCGGCTGGATCAACACCGACGCCATCGACAACTCGGCCGGCGTGGACACCTCGGACCACGAGGTGAACATCAAGATCCTGCTCAACCAGGTGGTCGCCGAGGGCGACATGACGGTCAAGCAGCGCAACGCCCTGCTGGCCGAGATGACCGAGGAGGTCGGTCACCTGGTGCTGCGCAACAACTACGCGCAGAACGTGGTGCTGGCCAACGCGGTGGCCCAGGCGCACAGCATGGTCAACGTGCACTCGCGGATGATCAACCGGCTGGAGGCCGACGGCCTGCTGGACCGGTCGCTGGAGTTCCTGCCCAGCGAGAAGCAGCTGAAGGAGCGCCAGCAGACCGGCTTCGGGCTCAGCCAGCCCGAGCTCTCGGTGCTGCTCGCCTACACGAAGATCACGCTGGCCGACGAGCTGCTCGCCACCGAGCTGCCCGACGACCCGTACTTCCGCGACACCCTGCACCTGTACTTCCCGACCGCGCTGCGCCAGCGGTTCGCCGAGGCGGTGGACAACCACGCGCTGCGCCGCGAGATCATCACCACGCTGATCGTCAACGACACGATCAACCGCGGTGGTTGCACCTTCGCCTTCCGGCTGCGCGAGGAGACCGGCGCGACCTACGAGGAGATCGCCCGGACCCACACCGCCGCCCGGGCCGTCTTCGGCCTGGAGACGATCTGGGACCAGGTCGAGGAGCTGGACAACCAGGTCCAGGCCGAGGTGCAGCTGCAGATGCGCCTGCACTCGCGCCGGCTGGTCGAGCGGGCCACCCGCTGGATGCTCAACAACCGCCGCCAGCCGCTGGACATCGCCGCCACCATCGCGTTCTTCCAGGAGCGGGTGGACCAGGTGTGGACCAGCCTGCCCAAGCCGCTGCGCGGCGAGGACGCGGCCTGGTTCGAGAAGATCTACGAGGAGCTGACCTCCGCCGGAGTGCCGCAGGCGCTGGCCGCGCGGGTCTCCGGCCTCTCCTCGGCCTTCCCGACGCTGGACATCACCGAGGTCGCCGACCGTTCCGGCAAGGAGGTCGACGAGGTCGCCGACGTCTACTACGACCTCGGTGACCGGCTGGGCATCTCGCACCTGCTGGACCGGATCATCGAGCTGCCGCGCACCGACCGGTGGTCCTCGATGGCCCGTGCGGCGATCCGCGAGGACCTGTTCGCGGCGCACGCCGTGCTGACGGCCGACATCCTGGCCTGCGGGCCGCAGGGCGCGACCGCGCAGGAGCGCCACGACGCCTGGGCCGAGCTGAACGGCACGCTGCTCAGCCGGGCCCGCACCACGCTGGACGACATAAGGGGTTCGGACATCTACGAGCTGTCCAGCCTCTCGGTCGCCATGCGGGTCATCCGCACGCTGCTGCGCACGGGATCGATGCGCTGAGCCGGTGAGTGAGGCGGGGCCGCACCCTTCGGGGTGCGGCCCCGTCGGCGTTCCGGGCCGGGTGGCGTTCCTCCCCGGGTGGCGTTTCGGCCCGGGGAGCGGCCCGGCCGGCGGGGCGGGTGCCGCCGTGGCGTCAGGGCCGCTCGGCCGCCCGCTGCAGGGCGCTGGCCAGCAGCGCCAGGTCGGTCGGCCCGTTGCCCAGCTCGCGCACCGGCCGACGGGTCGGCGGGGCGCCCTGCTGGGCCGGGTCTATCGCGACCACGGTCGGGCGCAGGGTGGCCGTGCGCGGGATCCGGCCGCTGACCCGGGCGGTCTGGAAGGCCAGCACCGCGCCGTCGGGACGGCGCAGGTAACCGCGGCCCGGGGTCTGCTCGGGCAGCGCGGCCGCGTCGTCCACGTGCACCAGCAGCTCGGAGTCGCCGGGGTGGTCGGTGCGCAGGGCGATCCGCCACAGGGCGGCCTCGTCCAGCTCGCTGCCCGCGCTCAGCTCGGGCCGCCCGGTGCTGGCCACCAGGTGCACGCCCAGCGGCCCGCCGCGCTGGGCGGCCGCCGCCAGGGCGCGGGCCAGCGGGCGGCCGGCCGGCGAGGTGGGGGCGAGCAGGGCGTCGTAGTCGTCCACCACCACGACCAGCCGGGCGGGCAGCGCGGCGGCGGGCGGGGCGGTGACGGTCGCCACCGAGGCGCCGGTCATCGAGGTGCCGGTCATCGTGGCGCCGGGCGCGGCCGGGAGCTGCTCGCCGCGCGGGCGGCCGAGCCGGCCCGTCGGACGCTCCAACGGGGCCGCCGCGGTGTGCGCGGTGAGCACCTGCTCGGCGTACCAGGCGGTGAACCCCCGGCCGGCGAAGAGCTCCTCGCGGTGCGCGAGCTCCTCCAGCAGCGACTCGGCGGTGAGGTGGGCCCGGCGCGGATCGGCGGCGGCGTCCAGCTGGGCGGTGACGTGCGGCAGCTCGGCGCAGCCGGCGAGCGCGGCGTCGCGGCCGCCGACCAGCAGGACCTGCAGCCGGTCGGGGCGCTCGCCGACCGCCAGCGAGGCGACCAGGGTGCGCAGCAGCTCGCTCTTGCCGGCTCCGCGGGCGCCGCCGATCAGCAGGTGCTGGTGCCGCGCCGGGTCGGGTCCGGCCAGGTCGACGGTGCACAGGTCGTCGCGGGTGGTGCCGAGCAGCGCGGCGGCGGTGCCGGTGGTGCTGGGCAGGTCCTCCCAGCGGGCGGAGAGCTTGGCGGGGGTGACGGTGTCCAGCTCCAGCAGGTCGAGCAGGCGCAGCGCGTCCGGCAGCGGGCCGCGGGCGGTGGGGACCGCCTCGCGCAGCGGGGCCAGCGCGCGGGCCAGCCGCTCGGCCCAGGGGGCCGAGACGGCGTCCAGCGTGACGTCCTCGATCCGCTCGCGCTCGCCGTCGGCGGTGGGGCGCTCGACGGTCAGCAGGGTGGCGACCTCGCCGGTGACGGTCGCGGTGGCGCCCAGGCCGGCCGGCAGCTGCCCGGGCCGCTCGGCGAGGCAGAGCGTGAAGACGCCGGAGGCCGGGCCCATCCGCAGCAGCCGGGCCAGCGCCTCGCGAGCCCGCTGCGAGCCGAGGTCGCCGTCCACCAGCAGGACGGTGGCGGGCGGCGCCGCGCCGTCCGCGGGGTGCTCGGCGAGCGCGAGCAGTTCGGCCAGCCGCTCCTCGGCCTGCGGCCGGTCCAGCCCGACCAGCAGCCGGCAGTCCTGCCCGAGCCCGGGCCGCAGGTGCGGCAGCCAGAGCGACCACGCCCACCGGGCGGTGCGCTCCTCCAGCGGGACCTGCTCGTCGGCGCTGACCACCACCAGGCTCAGGCCGCTCGGCGGGTGCAGCGCGGCCAGCTGGGCGACCAGCGCCCGGGCCAGCGCGTGCAGCCGCTCGGGCGGGCCGACCAGGCCCAGGCCGCCGGCCGCCTGGAGGTCGACGGTGACCGGGACGGCGGGCAGCACCGTGCCGGGGGTGGTGCCGGGGCCGCCGGGCCGGTCCGCGGTGCCCAGCCGCAGGGTGAGCGCGTCGGGATGGGCGGGCACCCGCTCCCAGAGCCGGGGTCCGGGGCCGAGCGCGTTGAGCAGCAGGGTGGCCGCGTCGGGCCAGCGTTCGCGCTGGGCGGTGGCCTGGCGCACCCGGGCCCGCAGGTGCTGGCGGGCGGCGTCGGCGGAGGGGGTGGCCGGCGTGCGCGCGCCCTCGGCGCGGCCCAGGCGGCGGGAGAGCAGCGAGCGGGCCCGGCCGGTGGTGCTGGCGGCGGCCGGTTCGGGCTCCGCGGTGGCGGGGGCGGGCGGGCGGCCGGGGCGCGGCGGCGCGCTGACCTGGAGGTGGCCCAGGCCGTCGGGCGTGGTGGGCCGGGTCTGCTCGGCGGGCGGCGCGGCGGCGAGCGCCACGGTGGACTCGCCCAGCCGCAGCAGGGCGCCCTCGGGCAGTGGCTGCGGCTCGGCGCCGACCGGCCGGCCGTCCAGCGCGGTGCCGTTGGTGGAGCCGAGGTCGTGGACCGTCACCTCGCCGTCGGCGGACAGGTGCAGGGCCAGGTGCAGGCGGGAGACGTCGGGGTCGTCGAGCGGGACGTCGGCCTCGCTGGAGCGGCCCAGGCGCACCTGGCGGCCGTGCAGGCGGTGCACGCCGCCGGCGTCCGGGCCGCCGACCACGCGCAGCTCCACGGTGTCGTCGCCCGGGTGGGCGGCGGGGGCGGAGTCGGCCTCGGGGTCGGGCTCGCCGAGCGCGAGCACGGCGCCGTCCAGCAGCGGGGGGTGGCCCAGCGGGGTGCGGTCGTCGATCCGGCGGCTGCCGGCGTACAGGTGCACATGGGTGGCGCTGCGTGGCCCGCGCACGCCCACGGCGCCGGCCAGGGCGACGGAGACCGCCCCGAGCGCCGTGCCGACGGGTGCGGTGACCAGCACGTCGGTGGCGGGTGCGGGCAGGCCGGCGCCGGTGCGGGGCCGGAGGACCGTCAGCCGGATCTGCATCGCGCCCGGGGTTCCCCTCTGCTCGTGATGAGTGTTGGACCACAGGAGTGCTAGGCGTCATCCTGCCACCCGGGACTGACAGTCCGTGCACCGTACCGGATTTGACGATCTTGTGATCATCGCCATGGTGAAGCCGACCGGGACTCAGGTCAAGGCGGTTCGCCGCCGCCCACCGGGGCCGTGTGAGCACTCCTCCGGGTCGGGCTGGACGGACACCGTTAGAGTTGCCGCACGGACGGGCTCGGGCCCGCGGCATCGCAGGACGAGGAGTTCACCAGGTGCGCCCGGTAGGCAGCAAGTATCTGCTCGAGGAGGCCCTCGGGCGCGGTGCCACGGGTACCGTCTGGCGGGGCCGGGTGCGCGAGGAGGCCGGGCTGCCGGAGCTGCGTGCCGGCCAGACGGTCGCGGTCAAGGTGCTCAAGGAGGAGCTGGCCGCCGACCCCGACATCGTGCTGCGCTTCCTGCGCGAGCGCTCGGTGCTGCTGCGGCTGAACCACCCCAACATCGTGCGGGTGCGCGACCTGGTCGTCGAGGGCGAGCTGCTCGCCCTGGTGATGGACCTGGTGGACGGCCCCGACCTCTACCGCTACCTGCGCACCAACGGTCCGCTCAGCCCGATCGCCGCCGCCCTGCTGATGGCGCAGATCGCCGACGCGCTGGCGGTCAGCCACGCGGACGGCGTGGTGCACCGCGACCTCAAGCCCGCCAACGTGCTGCTCGCCACGGTGCACGCCGAGGGGCAGGGCGAGCAGCTGCACCCGATGCTCACCGACTTCGGCATCGCCCGGCTGGCCGACTCCCCGGGCATCACCAGGACCAGCGAGTTCGTCGGCACCCCGAGCTACGTGGCGCCCGAGTCCGCCACCGGGCAGCCGCAGACCTCCGCGGTGGACGTCTACGGCGCCGGCATCATGCTCTACGAACTGGTCACCGGCCGCCTGCCGTTCCAGGGCGACGGGCCGATCCAGCTGCTCCAGGCGCACCTCACCCAGGAGCCGGTGCGCCCGCCGGGCATGCCCGAGCCGCTGTGGACGGTGGTCGAGCGCTGCCTGCGCAAGGACCCCGCCCAGCGTCCCGGCGCCACCTCGCTGGCCCGGGCGCTGCGGGTGGTGGCGGCCGGGGTCGGCGTGCACGCCTCGCCGGCCGCGGTGGACGCCGCGCTCGAGGTGGGCGCGCTGCTGCTGCCCGACGAGCGCCCGGCCGAGGTGCCGTCGAACGGCCAGGCCCCGGCGGGCCCCGGCAGCACGGTGCCCGGTGGGGTGGCCCTGGGCGTCCCGCCGGCGCCGGTCGGGGCGTACAACCCGGCGGCGGCCACCCAGGTCATGCCGCAGGGCTCGGTGGCCGCGCCCGCGATGCCCGGCGCGGCCGGCTACGGCGGCCCCGCGGGCTCCGAGGACCGCACCCGGATGATGCCCGCCGGCCCGGTGCCGGGCGGCCCCGCCGGCCCGCCGGCCCCGCCCGCCGCCCCCGCACCCGAGGGGCCGCACCCGTGGCAGAACCAGCTGCGGGCCGCCCGGGACCGCAACCAGGCCACCCAGGTCTTCTCCGCGGAGGACTTCGCGACCCCCCAGCAGGCCCCGCCGCCCTACCAGGGTGGCCAGCAGCGCCCGGCCCCCGGCTACCCGCCGCAGGGCGGTCAGCCGCGGCCGGGTGGCTACCCCGAGCCGGGGTACCCGCCACAGGGCGGCTACCCGCAGCAGTCCCCGCAGCCGGGCTACCCGCCGCCGGGTCACCAGCAGCCCGGCGGCTACCCGCCGCCGCCCGCCCCGGGCGGCGACCAGCGCCGGGCCGACCCGCGCCAGGGCGACGGCGGCCGGGCCGGCTACGGGCGCCAGGAGCGCCCGCCGGTGGCACCGCCGCCCTACCAGGCCCGGCGCGACCAGCAGCAGGCCGGTCCCGGCTACCGCGAGCCCCAGCCGTACGGCGGCGCCGAGCGCGGCCGCGGCGAGTCCTACGGCGACCCGTACGGCGAGCCGCCCACGGGCCGGCCCTCGCCGGGCCGGGCGCCGCAGGGCAGGGCGGCCGGGGCCGCCCCCGCGCACCGTCCCGAGCCGCAGCCCCAGCACCGCCCGGAGCCGCCGGTCGCGCGCGAGCCGCAACCGGAGCGCGCGCCGGAGCGCGAGCCCCGGCCCAGCCGCGAGCCGCGCCGGCGCAGTCGCAACCGGATGTACATCCCGGGGCTCGGCTGCCTCAAGGGCTGCCTGATGGTCCTGCTGATCCTGGCGGTCGCCGCCCTGGCGCTGTGGAACTTCACGCCACTGCCCCAGTACTGGGCCGATGTCCAGCACTGGTACTCCGAGAGCAGCAGCTGGGTGAGCACCACCTGGCACTCCGTCACGGGGAACTGACGGACCGCCACCGGGTCCTCGGCTTTGCAGCTTTGTCGACAATGGCTGCCCCGAGGTCCCGCAGAGGGGGCCCGGACGCGTAGGTTGGTCGGCGACGCACCGACCTAACCGAGCGGTTCCGGGCCCCAGCGGCGCCCCGGGAGCGCTCCCGCCGCCCACGGAGCAGCATTGGCACGCAAGATCGGCAGCCGGTACACCGTGCACCAGGTGATCGGTCGGGGGTCCGCCGGCACCGTGTGGCTGGGTGAGGGCCCCGACGGACCGGTGGCCGTCAAGCTGCTGCGCGAGGACCTCGCCACCGACCAGGTGCTGGTGGGCCGTTTCGTCCAGGAGCGGGCCGCGCTGACCAGCCTGGACCACCCCCGGGTGGTCGGGGTGCGCGACATGGTGGTGGACGGTGACGACCTCGCCCTGGTGATGGAGCTGGTGCACGGCACCGACCTGCGCTCGCGGCTGGAGCGCGAGGGGGTGCTGCCGCCGCAGGCCGCGGTCGCGGTGATCGCCGACGTCGCGGACGGCCTGGCCGCCGCGCACGCCGCCGGCATCGTGCACCGCGACGTCAAGCCGGAGAACGTGATGCTCGACCTGGCGGCCCCGCCGGGCCCGGGCGGCGCGCCGCGCGCCAAGCTCACCGACTTCGGCATCGCGCGCCTGGTCGACGCCCCGCGCCGGACCCGGGCCACCCGGATCATCGGGACGCCCGACTACCTGGCCCCCGAGATCATCGAGGGCCTGGAGCCGCGGGCCGCCGTCGACATCTACGCGCTGGCCACCGTGCTGTACGAACTGATCGCCGGCTTCACCCCGTTCGGCGGCGGCCACACCGGAGCGGTGCTGCGCCGGCACGTCACCGAGAGCGTGCCGCCGGTGCCCGGCCTGCCGGACGGCCTGTGGCGGATCATCGCCGAGTGCCTGGCCAAGGCACCCGCCTCGCGGCTGCGCGCCGACGAGCTGGCCGAGCGGCTGCGCGAGCAGCTGGCGGCGCTGGCCGGACTGCCGCCGCTGGCGCTGCCCGCGCAGGGCCGCCCGGCCGCCGAGGAACAGCTGACGCCCGCCGAGGCGGTCTACGCCGAGGTGGAGACCGGCAGCGGCGCGCACCGCCGTCGGCGCGGGCCGGCCGTCCCGCTGGTCTCCTCGCCCGCCCCCGACTCCACCCGCGACACCCACACCAGCCTGCGCCGCCCCAGCCCCGAGGAGCTGGCCGGTTACGCCGCGCAGTCCCGCGCCCAGCGGGCCGCCCCGCCCGCCGCAGGCCACCGCCGCGGACGCCAGGCGCTGGTGCGCCGGCGCCGGCTGCTGGCGGTGCTGCTCGCCGTGGTGCTGCTGCTGGCGGGCGCGGCCGCCGCGTACGCCGCCTTCGCGCACGGCTCGGGAGCGGGCGGCTCGGGCGCGCACCGCCCGGGTGCGCACGGGTCGGCGGCGGCGCACGCGGCGACGGCCGACAGGACGGTGGCGAACGGAACGGTGCCGCAGGGGGCGCCGGGCGCGGTCCCCGCGGCGGCCGGAGGCTACCGGCCGGTCCCGGTGCCCGCCGCCAACCATTAGGCTGGTGGCGTGGCAGCCGTCGATCCTTCCGAAGAGCTCAAGAACCTCGATACGACCATGGGGTCGATCGAGGCCGTCCTCGACCTGGACAAGATCCGGGCCGACATCGAACGACTGGAGGAGGAGGCAGCCGCCCCCGCCCTCTGGGACGACGTCGCGAACGCGCAGAAGGTCACCAGCCGGCTCTCCTTCCTGCAGGGCGAGCTGCGTCGCGTCGAGAACCTGCGCAGCCGGATCGAGGACGTCGAGGTCCTCTTCGAGCTGGCCGAGGCCGAGGGCGACGCGGACACCCGCGCCGAGGCCGAGACCGAGCTGGCCAGCGTCAAGAAGGCCGTCGAGGAGCTGGAGGTCCGCACCCTCCTGTCCGGCGAGTACGACGCCCGCGAGGCGCTGGTCAACATCCGCGCCGAGGCCGGTGGCGTGGACGCCGCCGACTTCGCCGAGCAGCTGATGCGGATGTACCTGCGCTGGGCCGAGCGGCACGGCTACCCGACCGAGGTCTACGACACCTCGTACGCGGAGGAGGCCGGCATCAAGTCCGCCACCTTCTCGGTGAAGGTGCCCTACGCGTACGGCACGCTCTCGGTCGAGCAGGGCACCCACCGCCTGGTGCGCATCTCGCCGTTCGACAACCAGGGCCGCCGGCAGACCTCCTTCGCCGGTGTCGAGGTGCTCCCGGTCGTCGAGCAGAGCGACCACGTGGACATCGACGAGGGCGAGCTGCGGATCGACGTGTACCGCGCGTCGGGCCCCGGTGGCCAGGGCGTCAACACCACCGACTCGGCGGTGCGGATCACCCACCTGCCGACCGGCATCGTGGTCTCCTGCCAGAACGAGCGCTCGCAGATCCAGAACAAGGCCTCGGCGATGAACGTGCTGCAGGCCAAGCTGCTGGAGCGGCGCCGGCAGGAGGAGAAGGCCCGGATGGACTCGCTGAAGGACGGCGGCAGCTCCTGGGGCAACCAGATGCGCTCCTACGTCCTGCACCCGTACCAGATGGTCAAGGACCTGCGCACCGAGTACGAGGTGGGCAACCCGCAGGCCGTGCTGGACGGCGACATCGACGCCTTCATCGAGGCGGGCATCCGCTGGCGCAAGCAGAGCGAGGCCGCCGAGTAGGCGTTCCGCGCAGCGGGACGCGGTGACGCGACGCGAGAGGGGCCCCCGGTCGAACCGGGGGCCCCTCTCGCATCAGCGCGTG
>NZ_BAAALF010000057.1:16706-41456 GCF_039528135.1 Kitasatospora nipponensis
GGGGGGGGGGCGGGGGGGCGGGGGGGGGGGGGGGGCCCCGGGGGGACCGGGGCCCCCCTCTCGCGTCAGCGCGTGTCGTCGTCGTCCGGCCCGCTCAGGCCAGTGCCTGCCGGCAGATCACCGCGACCGCCAGCAGGGTGGCGATCAGCGCGAGCAGCGCGGCCGGGGAGAGTTGGGCGAACGGGTTCTGCTGTTCCTGCAGCCGCGCGCGCTCCGCACGGCAGACCGAGCAGCGGCCGTCACTCACACGGCCGGCGCAGTTGGCGCACACCAGATGGTCGCACGTCATGCGATCTCCTCCTTGCTGCTACTGCCAACGCACCGGGCGGTCCTTTGGTTCCTGCCGGTGCCCCGCGCGGGCGAGCGGTGGCCCTCGGTGACCGCAGTCTTCCCTCTACTCTGCCAGGTTCCACGCCATCCGGCGCCCGGGCCGCGGAACCAGGCCGTCGCGGGCGGGCCGTCCGTCGCCATATTGCCGACATCGGGTGCACCGGAAGCCCAGGCGGCTGTGAAATGCCTCGCAATTTTCCGGGTAATCCACCGCAGATGCGGACAATCCGGCGACGGTTGACCGGTCGGGCCCTGCGCGCTCCGGTCGCTGTCGCGTATGGTCCCAAGCCGGGGGAGCGCCGACCGCGGCTCCCACCGTCCGTCCCCGGCCGGATCGCGGGGGCGGGACCGACCGAGGAACGGCGCCGTCCAGCACCTCCTTCCGGCCCGAAGTAACAATCGGGTCACGGAAGTTGTCCGAGGCGGCAGCCATTCCGCCTAGGATGGCCTCCGTGATGCAGCCGTGATCAGATTCGACAACGTTTCCAAGACCTATCCCAAGCAGAACCGCCCCGCCCTGTCGGAGGTCTCGCTGGAGATCGAGAAGGGCGAGTTCGTCTTCCTGGTCGGTTCCTCCGGCTCGGGCAAGTCGACGTTCCTGCGCCTGTGCCTGCGCGAGGAGCGCCCGAGCACCGGCGAGGTGCACGTGCTCGGCAAGGACCTGGGCAAGCTGTCGAACTGGAAGGTGCCGCACATGCGGCGTCAACTGGGGACCGTCTTCCAGGACTTCCGCCTGCTGCCGAACAAGACCGTGGCGCAGAACGTGGCGTTCGCGCTGGAGGTCATCGGCAAGCCGAAGGGCGCCATCAACAAGGTGGTCCCCGAGGTGCTCGACCTGGTCGGCCTCGGCGGCAAGGAGGACCGGATGCCCGGCGAGCTCTCCGGTGGTGAGCAGCAGCGCGTGGCGATCGCCCGGGCCTTCGTCAACCGCCCGATGCTGCTGATCGCGGACGAGCCGACCGGAAACCTCGACCCGCAGAACTCGGTCGGCATCATGAAGCTGCTGGACCGCATCAACCGCACCGGGACCACGGTGCTGATGGCCACCCACGACCAGGCCATCGTCGACCAGATGCGCAAGCGCGTGATCGAGCTCGACAAGGGGCTGCTGGTCCGCGACCAGGCCCGCGGCGTCTACGGCTACCAGCACTAGGACCTCCCGCCGGTCCGTCGACGCCCTCGGTCCACCAGCACTGATCTTGGAGTAGAAGAAGCCATGCGCGCCCAGTTCGTCCTGTCGGAAATCGGTGTGGGTCTCCGCCGCAACCTGACGATGACCATCGCGGTCGTGGTCAGTGTCGCGCTCTCGCTCGCGCTCGCCGGGGCCAGTCTCCTGGTCCGCGACCAGGTCAACTCCATGAAGGGGTACTGGTACGACAAGGTCGAGGTGAGCATCTACTTCTGCACCAAGGCCGACGCCAAGACCGCGCCGCAGTGCGCGAACGGGGCGGCGACCGACGACCAGATCGCCAACGTCAAGGCGAGTCTGGACAAGATGCAGCCGCTGGTGAAGAGCTCGACCTTCGAGACCCAGGCGGAGGCGTACAAGCACTGGAAGGACATGAACCCCGACAGTGCCCTGGTCTCCGTGCTGGGCGCCGAGGCGATCCCGTCCTCCTGGCGGGTCAAGCTCAACGACCCCACGCGCTTCGACATCATCCAGAGCGCCTTCGCCGGGCAGCCGGGCGTGCGCTCGGTGGAGGACCAGCGCAAGATCCTGGAGAACCTGTTCGGGCTGCTCAACGGCCTGCAGACGGCGGCCTTCGTGATCATGGTGCTGATGCTCTCGGTCGCCCTGCTGCTGATCGTCAACACCGTACGGGTGTCGGCCTTCAGCAGGCGAAGGGAGACCGGAATCATGCGCCTGGTGGGCGCGTCCAACTTCTACGTGCAGATGCCGTTCATCGCCGAGGCGGCCTTCGCCGCGCTCCTGGGGGCGGTCCTCGCCTCCGGACTGCTGCTGCTGGGCAACTTCGGCGTGCAGCACTGGCTGGCCAACCGGGTCCAGTTCATCCACTTCATCGGGCTCTCCTCGGTGCTCCAGGTGATCCCGTTGCTGATCGTCGCCGGTATGGCGATGGCGGCCGTGGCGGCCTTCCTGACGCTGCGCAAGTACCTGAAGGTCTGAGACCGTGCCGCGGCCGGCCGGCGGTCGTCCGACCGGCCGCTTCGCGGCGGCCGGTCGGCTCCCTGGTCACTCCTGGTGATGTTTCGGCGATCCCCGACCACGGAGCGCACCGGGCACCTACACTGCGGTCTCATGGCGCGTCCCATGGCGGCAACCACCCGGCGGGCGCGTCAGGGTGCCACTCTCACCCTGCTGTTCGGCGTGGTGCTGATCAGCGGCGCGGCCGCCGGCGCCTGGGGCGGCGAGCCCGCCCCGGTCCGACGGCTGCCCTCCACCGAGGCACTGGCCGCCACCTCCGACGTCTCGGCGCTCTCCCCGCAGCAGGCCGAGCGGCTGGTGGCGAGCGGCGGCGACCGCTGGGCCGCGTACTACAGCCCGCAGGACTACGCCGAGTTCGCGCAGGGACTGGACGGCGAGTACCTGGGGGTCGGGCTCGTGGTCGAACAGGGCCAGGACGGCGGCACGGTGGTCTCCGAGGTGCCGCCCGGGCCGGCCGCCGCGGCGGGGGTCGCGGTCGGCGACGTGCTGCTCGCGGTCGACGGCGCGGCCGTCGAGGGACTGCCGGTCACCGAGGTGGTGGCCCGGCTGCGCGGGCACACCGACGTCCCGAGCCCGCAGAGCGCCACGGCCGGCCCCGGCTCGCCGGTGGTGCTGACCCTGCAGCGCCGCGGCGGCGCACCGCACCAGGTGACGCTGCGCCGGACCGTGCTGGCCACCCAGGACGTCAGCGCCGACCACCCCGCCGCCGACGTGCTGCGGATCACCGTGCGCGCCTTCACCAGCGGGGTCGGCGAGGAGGTCCGCGAGGCGGTGCGGCGCTCCCCGGCGCGAGCCGTGGAGCTGGACCTGCGGGGCAACTCCGGCGGGCTGGTGGAGGAAGCGGTGGCGGTCGCCTCGGTCTTCCTGGACGGCGGGCCGGTGGCCTCCTACCTCAGCAACGGCGAGCGGCGCGAGCTGTCCGCCGCCCCGGGCGGGGACACCCGCACCCCGCTGGTGGTGCTGGTGGACGGCGGCACGATGAGCGCCGCAGAACTGCTCACCGGCGCCCTGCAGGACCGCTGCCGGGCCGTGGTGGTGGGCGCCAGGACCTTCGGCAAGGGCACCGTGCAGCAGCCCAGCCGGCTGGCCGACGGCTCGGTGCTGGAGCTGACCGTGGGCCGCTACTTCACCCCGGCCGGGCGCTCGCCGGACGGCAGCGGCCTGCTGCCCGACGTGCCGGTCGCCGACCCGGCCGAGGCCGGCGCCCTGGCGCTGCGGGTGCTGAGCGGCCTGGGCGACGGCGCGCCGGGCCCGCGTTGAGCGGGCGTCGGGCCTTCGTGAGCCGCCGTCGCCCGGCCGCCGGGTCGGCCCGCCGGTAATCCGGCTGCCAGGAGCGTCCCCGGGATGCGAGAATGATCGGCGCTATGGCAAAGGAAAAGGGACAGAAGCTGATCGCGCAGAACAAGAAGGCGCGACACGAGTACACGATCCTGGACACCTACGAGTGCGGGATGGTGCTCACCGGTACCGAGGTGAAGTCGCTGCGCGAGGGCCGGGCCAACCTGGTGGACGGCTACGCCTACACCCAGGGCCACGAGGTGTGGATCGACAACGTCTTCATCCCCGAGTACACCCAGGGGACGTGGACCAACCACTCGGCGCGCCGCAAGCGCAAGCTGCTGCTGCACCGGATGGAGATCAACAAGCTCGAGGCGAAGACCAAGGAGACCGGGCACACCCTGGTCCCGCTCTCGCTGTACTTCAAGGACGGCCGGGTGAAGCTGGAGCTGGCCCTGGCGGTCGGCAAGAAGCTCTACGACAAGCGGCAGACCCTGCGCGAGAAGCAGGACACCCGGGAGACCGCCCGCGCGGTGGCCGCCGCCCGCCGCCGGCAGGGCTGAGCGCGCCGCACCCGGCGGGCCGGCCGCCGCTCTGTGACAGCTCTGTCCCAACCAGCCCACCGGGCCCGCTCGGTGGGCCGGTGGCGCGGGCCGGCTCAGTACGATCCCGGGATGAACATCTCGCTGCTGGACGGCTGGTTCCCGTGGGCGGTGCAGGTGGCCGCCGCGGCCGCACTGACCACCGCGGTCGGCTGGCGCGACCGCCGCTGGCGGCTGCGCCGGGCCCCGCTGGCGCTCGCCGCGGCCCTCGCCCTGACGGCCGGGCTCGGCCTGCTGGCGGTCACCGCGGGCGGGATCACCGACCCGCTGCCCCGGGCCCTGTGGCTCTGGCTGGGCGCGGCGGTGGCCGCACCCGCCGTGCTGGTGGCGGGCTGGCGCGGGGCGCGCTGGTGGCACCGCGCCACCGCCCCGCTGGCGCTGCTGCTCGCCCTGCTCGCGGGCGCCGACGCCCTGAACGCCTCCACCGGCTACTTCCCGACGCTGGACGACGCGATCGGCGAGCTCAGCGGTACGCCGCTGCCGCAGCAGGTGAGCCTGGAGCAGCTCGGCTCGCTGACCGGCAGGAGCGACACCGGCCGGATCGTCGAGGTGACGGTGCCGGACGCCTCGGGCGGCTTCGCGCACCGTCCGGAGCTGGTCTACCTGCCGCCGGCCTGGTTCCGCAGCCGGACCAGGCCCCGCCTGCCGGTGGTGGAGATGATCGGCGGCGAGTTCGCCGCCCCCGACAACTGGGTGCGCGCGGGCAACGCCGTGCAGACCGCGGACGCCTACGCGGCCCGGCACGGCGGTTTCGCCCCGATCCTGGTCTTCACCGACGCCACCGGCGGTTTCAAGGTGGACACCGAATGCGTGAACGGCCCGAACGGAAAGGCCGAGGACCATCTGGTCAAGGATGTTCCGCGTTATGTCGAGAAGACGTTCCAGACCGCCACCGACCCGCGGAAATGGGGCGTGGTCGGCTGGTCGATGGGCGGCACCTGCGCGGTCGACCTGGCGGTGGAGCACCCGGACGTCTTCGGTCGTTTCGAGGACATCGCCGGCGATATCGGCCCCAATACCGGTGACAAGCAGCAGACGATAGACCGGCTCTACGGCGGCGACGCGGCGGCCTGGGCCGCGCACGATCCGATGACGGTCCTGGCGCACCACGCGCGCTACCGCGACAGCGCCGGCTGGTTCGAGAGCGGCGACCAGGAGGGGCAGCACATCGGCCAGGCCCGGCAGCTGGACGCGGCCGCCCGCAAGGACGGGATCGCCTGCCGGGTGACCGTGCAGCCGGGCCGGCACGTCTGGCAGTTCGCCGCCGGGGCGTTCGCCGACGCGCTGCCCTGGCTGGCCCAGCAGCTCGGCACGCCCGGCCCGCACCCGGGCGCCGGGGTGCCGTCGCCGGGCGGGCCAGGCACCGCGCCCGGCACCGCGCCGAGTCCCGGGCCGAGCCGCAGCCCCGGCCCGGCGGCCACCGCGCGGACCTGACCGCGGGCAATGCGCTGGACCCCCTCCCGGCAGGCGCGTACCATGGGCGCAGCACCACCGGCCGGGTCCGCCCGACCGCAGCTGTTTCTCAACAACACATGGGGATGATCGGTTTCGACAGGGGAAGTCGAAACAGGAGAAGCGAGCCGAGGAACGCGGCAATGATCTCGTTAACCATCTGCCGCAAAAAAATAATCGCCAACTCTAAGCGCGATTCCTTCGCGCTCGCTGCCTAAGCAGCGAGTAGCGTGGTGTCAGACCGGGGAGTTCCCGACCCGGACCCTGGCATAATCTAGGGAACTCAACCGTCCGCCCGGGCTGCGAGGGTGGATGGGAAATCAAACAGCAGCTGGGCCTGTTGGCGGCTTGTCCGCGTGACTGCCAGGGCCGAGAAAAGCACAGCGGACTGCGCTCGGAGAAGTCCTGAATCCACTCCACTGGACCCGGGTTCGATTCCCGGCATCTCCACCCATCCCATGTGCATGCGGGCCGTCCTCCTGACCGGGGGGCGGCCTTCGTGTTTCCCGGTCCGCGGCCGGTGCGGGAATGCCCTGTGTCCGGGGGCGTATGCGGAGTGCGACGGAGAGGACGGGCGCGCGCCCCAGGGCGTAGGATCTTCTGTCCGCTGCTTTCCGGCACCGGTTCTCCACCCGCATTCCGTACGACAGGGGGCTCCTTGGGCGCGCACGGCACAGCCCAGCAGCACGCAGCCGCGACCACCGCAGGCACCGCCGCGACGACCGCCGACGGCGACGGCACGAGCAGCGCCGCGGGCGCTGCCGCGCGCCCGGGCCCGGCATCCGCCGCACCGGCCGCCGCCGCCGAGGGGTTGCGCGAGCGTGAGATCGCCGGCGAGCAGCAGCATCTCGACACGGTCTACCACCGCCTGGACGAGAAGCTCGCCGAGGCCGAGTACGTCCTGGAGGACGCCGCCAAGCGGGTCCAGGTCGGCACCCCCGGCGCGCTCGCCGAGCGGGACGCCCAGGTCTACCGGGCCGGCGCCCACCTGCACCGGCTCAACAGCGAGTTCGAGGACTTCCTGTTCGGCCGCATCGACCTCCAGCAGGCGGACGCCCCGGAGGAGCACGGCATCCCCTCCTTCACCCCGCTGGACGCCGCCGACCCGAGGGTCGCGCAGAGCCTGCACATCGGCCGGCTCGGCGTGCTGGACGCCGAGTACGGCCCGCTGGTGATCGACTGGCGGGCCCCCGCCGCCGCGCCGTTCTACCGGGCCACCCCGCTGGAGCCCGGCCGGGTGCTGCGCCGCCGGGTGATCCGCTCCAAGGGCCGCAAGGTGGTCGGCGTCGAGGACGACCTGCTGCGCCCCGACCTGACCCCCACCCTGGACGGCCGGGAACTGGCGGTGGTCGGCGACGGCGCGCTGATGGCCTCGCTGGGCCGGGCCCGCAGCCACACGATGCGCGACATCGTCTCCTCCATCCAGAAGGAGCAGGACGAGGTCATCCGGGCCCCCGCCGCGGGCGCCACGCTGGTCACCGGCGGTCCGGGCACCGGCAAGACCGCGGTGGCCCTGCACCGGGCCGCCTTCCTGCTCTACCAGGACCGCCGCCGCTACGCCGGCGGGATCCTGGTGGTCAGCCCCACCCCGCTGCTGGTCTCCTACACCGAGGGCGTGCTGCCCTCGCTCGGCGAGGAGGGCCAGGTGGCGATCCGCGCGGTCGGCAGCCTGGTCGACGGCATCGAGGCGGAGCGCTACGACACGCCCGAGACGGCCCGGATCAAGGGCTCGGCCCGGATGGTCCAGCTGCTGCGGCACACCGCCCGGGCGGCGCTGGAGATCGGCGCCCCCACCGAGCTGAAGGTGGTGGCCCGCGGCGAGGTGCTGCGGCTGGACGCCGGCCGGCTGCGGGCGGTGCGCGGCAACGTGGTCGGCGGCGGCGGCACCCCGCTCAACCTGCTGCGGGCCCGGGCCCGGCGGCTGCTGCTGGACGCGCTCTGGTCCGAGCTGGTCAAGCACCTGCCACGGCCCAGCGACCACTACGCCCGCGAACAGCGCCAGGAGGAGAAGGAGTCCTTCGACGAGTACGTCAGCGACGAGGCGCCGTTCCTGGACTTCCTGGACGCCTGGTGGCCGGCGCTGACCCCGCGCCGGGTGCTGGCCACGCTGCGCCAGAGCCGGCACACCAACCGGATCGCCCGACGGGTGGTCAGCCCGGAGGAGGCCCGGCTGCTGGCCGCCTCCTGGCGCCACCTGGGCGAGCGCGGCGAGGGCGCGCTGAGCGCCCACGACGTGGCGCTGGTCGACGAGCTGCAGCTGCTGCTCGGCGAGCCGGCGCGCCCGAAGTCGCGCGAGGTGGACGCGGTGGACCTGCTCACCGGGCTGGACGAGGTGACCACCTACGCGGACCGCAGTTCGAGCCGGCGCGAGCGGGTGGTGGAGCGCACCGAGTACGCGCACGTGATCGTCGACGAGGCGCAGGACCTCACGCCGATGCAGTGGCGGATGATCGGCCGCCGCTCGCGCACGGCCACCTGGACCATCGTCGGCGACCCGGCGCAGAGCTCCTGGCCCTTCCCGCAGGAGGCGCAGGCCGCGCTGGACGAGGTGCTGGCCGGCAAGCCGCGGCGGCGCCACACACTGACCGTCAACTACCGCAACCCGGCGGAGATCGCGGACGTGGCGGCGAAGGTGCTGGCGCTGGCCGCGCCGGGCACCCCCTCGCCGAGCGCGGTGCGCTCCACCGGCGTGCTGCCGCGGTTCGCCGCGGTGGCCTCGGCCGATCCGGCTGCCTTCGGGCAGGCGGCGCGGGCCGAACTGGTGCGGCTGCTGGGCGAGGTGGACGGCACGGTCGCGGTGGTGGTGCCGATGGAGCGCCGGGCCGAGGCGGCCGGCTGGATCGAGGGCCTGGGCGCGCGGGCGGTGGCGCTGGGCAGCCTGGAGGCCAAGGGCCTGGAGTACGACGCCACGGTGGTCGCCGACCCGACCGGCATCGCCGGCGAGTCCGAGGCCGGGCTGCGGGTGCTCTACGTCGCGCTCACCCGGGCCACCCAGCGCCTGACCGTGCTCTCCGGCCTGGACGACCTCCCCGACGCCGAGGGCGTCCCGGCGCTGCTGCGCTAGCGGCCGACGGCCCGTCAACGACTGTGGCCCCCACCGGAGGTGGGGGCCACAGTCACTACGTTGGCGACACCGACCCGCCATGCTCGCCTCGCGGCAAGTGGTCGCTCGAAGCGACTAAGGTTGGGCCCGGGGGCTTGGATCGAGCCGGTGTCTCGTCCAATGTAACCCATCGGTCCCCGCAGGCAATCCCCATCCGACGGATTTTCCGGGGTGGCCCCGACCGGCCACGGGACCTGTTGTCGGGTCCGTGCAACCAACGGCCGTTATTTCTGGGATGCCTCTGGTAGGTGCGACCATCGAGGCCTAGGATGCGCGAGGCGCAGCATCAACACTTTGTTGAAATCAACAGGGTGTTGAGGACGGCCTGGCCAGCTCACCCCTCATGTGGACGGAAGAAGGACGTCGATGGCGACGGTGCCCAGTGTCTCCAACTCGATCACGGTGCGGCTGGAGGTCCCGGCCAGCGGCGGCGCGGTCAGCAACATCACCACCGCCGTGGAGTCCTCCGGTGGCTCGGTGACCGGGCTGGACGTCACGGCCTCGGGTCTGGAGGCGCTGCGGATCGACGTGACGGTCGCGGCCGCCTCGGTCGCGCACGGCGAGGAGATCGTCGAGAAGCTGCGCGCCATCGAGGGCGTGACCATCGGCAAGGTCTCGGACCGCACCTTCCTGATGCACCTCGGCGGCAAGATCGAGATGTCCTCCAAGCTCCCGATCCGCAACCGTGACGACCTCTCGATGATCTACACCCCCGGCGTCGCCCGGGTCTGCATGGCGATCGCGGAGAACCCCGAGGACGCCCGCCGACTGACCATCAAGCGCAACAGCGTCGCGGTGGTCACCGACGGCTCGGCGGTGCTGGGCCTGGGCAACATCGGCCCGCAGGCCGCGCTGCCGGTGATGGAGGGCAAGGCGGCCCTCTTCAAGCGCTTCGCGGGCATCGACGCCTGGCCGATCTGCCTGGACACCCAGGACACCGACGAGATCGTGGCCGTGGTCAAGGCCATCGCGCCCGGCTTCGCCGGCATCAACCTGGAGGACATCTCCGCGCCGCGCTGCTTCGAGATCGAGGCCCGGCTGCGCGAGGCGCTGGACATCCCGGTCTTCCACGACGACCAGCACGGCACCGCGATCGTGGTGCTCGCCGCGCTGACCAACGCGCTGCGGGTGGTCGGCAAGGAGATCGGCGAGATCCGGGTGGTGATGTCCGGGGCGGGCGCCGCCGGCACCGCGATCCTCAAGCTGCTGCTGGACGCGGGCGTGGCGCACGCCACGGTGGCCGACGTGCGCGGCGTGGTGCACGGGGGCCGCGAGGACCTCAACGACTCGCTGCGCTGGATCGCCGAGCACACCAACCGCTCGGGCCGCACCGGCAGCCTCAAGGAGGCGGTGGCGGGCGCCGACGTCTTCATCGGCGTCTCGGCCCCCAACGTGCTGGACGGCGACGACATCGCCTCGATGGCCGACAACGCGATCGTCTTCGCGCTGGCCAACCCGGACCCGGAGGTCGACCCGGCCGTCGCCCGGCAGACCGCCGCCGTGGTGGCCACCGGCCGCAGCGACTTCCCCAACCAGATCAACAACGTGCTGGTCTTCCCCGGCGTCTTCCGCGGCCTGCTGGACGCGCAGAGCCGCACGGTGAACACCGAGATGATGATCGCCGCGGCCCGCGCGCTGGCCACCACGGTCACCGACGACCAGCTGAACGCGAACTACATCATCCCCAGCGTCTTCCACCCGGACGTGGCCAAGACGGTCGCCGCGGCGGTGCGCGAGGCCGCGCTGGCGGCGGGCGACGGAGGCGGCCAGACGCCCTCGCGGCCCACTCCGGGCATCGTCGGCACCCTGGACACCGCGGCCTTCCCGACCTTCCGCCTGTAGGCCCTCCAGGGCCCACCAGGGCCCGGCGGCGGGCCGCGCCGGGCCGCCCGGGGCGGTATCCGGTCGATCAGGTGGCCGAATACCGCCCCTTCCCGTGTGTCGCGCGTCCGAATCCTTGCGACACAAGGGGAAGGGGCGTGTTTGGGCTTGTCACCGTCAGGGCGTACGGTAGCCCTGCACGGGGCAGGCGTGTCCGACAAGTACGGAACGTCCCCCAACCACTCGGCGAGTCGTTCCCGACCGCCGCCCGCGTCGGTCCGCCGGCGTCGACGAAGCGTCACAGCTGCGTGGGGAGGGCGCCGTTCGGGGTGGACGGCCGAGGCCCGATTGGCTTTCTCGGGGCCGGTAAGGGCAGGATTCGTACCCAGGCAGGCACGTGGCAGGACCGACACGGTGCGCGGCTCGGGGCACGAGCCGAGCCACTACCACCAGCCGCCTGAACGAGCACAGTGTGCGGACCAGCGGCCCAGCCGGGTGCCTCCGGAGGGTCCGATCGATGGGGCCCCGCACACCGCAACGAACAGACCACAGGAGTACACATGAACCGCAGTGAGCTGGTGGCCGCTCTGGCCGACCGCGCCGAGGTGACCCGCAAGGACGCCGACGCCGTTCTGGCGGCCTTCGCCGAGGTCGTCGGCGAGGTTGTGGCCAAGGGTGACGAGAAGGTCACCATCCCCGGTTTCCTGACCTTCGAGCGCACCCACCGCGCCGCTCGCACCGCCCGCAACCCGCAGACGGGTGAGCCGATCCAGATCGCGGCCGGCTACAGCGCCAAGGTGAGCGCGGGCTCCAAGCTCAAGGAAGCCGCCAAGGGCGCCTGATCCACTCGGAGCGGGGGCGGACCGGACCACAGTCCGGTCCGCCCCCGCTCTGCTGTTCCCGCCCGGCCCCGCCGCCGCGGCGGCGCTGACCTAGGCTCGGACACCATGCGCGTACTGGTCCTGGAGGACGACCCCCGGCTGGGCCCCGAGATCGCCGACGGGCTGCGCCGGGCCGGCTTCGCGGTCGACCTGGCCACCGACCTCGCCGAGGCCGGCTTCAAGCTCGACGTCACCGCCTACCACTGCCTGGTGGCCGACCGGATGCTGCCCGACGGGGACGCGCTCACCCTGGTCGCCGCCCGCCGACGGGCCGGCTGGCTGCGCCCGGTGCTGATGCTCAGCGCGCTGGACTCGGTGGCCGACCGGGTCGCCGGCTTCGAGCACGGCGCCGACGACTACCTGGTCAAGCCGTTCGCCGCGGCCGAGCTCGCCGCCCGGGTGCGCACCCTGTGCCGGCGCCCGGAGCCCAACCGGCTGCCCCAGCTGCGGATCGGCGACCTGGAGCTGGACCTGGCCCGCCGCCGGGTGACCCGGGCCGGCGTGCTGCTCTCGCTGACCGCCAAGGAGTTCGCGGTGCTCGAGGTGCTGATGCTGCAGGGCGGCGCGGTGGTCAGCCGCAGCCACCTGATCGAGAGCTGCTGGGACGAGCGATGCGAGCCGATGTCCAATGTCGTCGACGTGCTGATCGGCCAGCTGCGCCGCCGGCTCGGCGCCCCCGACCCGATCGAGACCGTGCGCGGCGCCGGCTACCGGCTGACCGACCCGGACGAGGCCCCGTGAACCGCGCCCCCTCCGCGACGCCGACCGCGGCCGGGCGGCTGCGCAGGCTGCGCCGCCTGCTCACCCTGCTCTTCGCCGCCACCACGGCCGGCTGCCTGCTGGTACTGGCCACCCTGGCCGCGCACACCGACGCCCGCTCGCGGGCCAGGGACGTGGACAACGAGGCGGGCCGGCGGGCCGGCGGACTGGCCCGGGCGCTCTGGTTCGAAGGCGGCCAGCTGGCCACCGACTCGCTGACCGAGGACGAGCTGGCCCGTGGCGCCACCGTGCTGGCCGCGCTGGTGGCGGTGCCCGGCGGCGGCCCGCCGCAGGTCCGCTTCAGCCGGCCGGGCGGCGGACGGCTGCCGGCGACCGCGACCCTGAGCGCGCTCTTCGCCCGGGTGCAGGCCAGCCAGGACGGCGAGCTGCTCAGCGCGCCGGACGGCACCGGACGCCCGTTGCGCTGGGCCGGTGCGCCGGTCTGGGACGGTGACACGGTCTCCGCGATGGTGCTGGTCGGCGTCGACCCGGCCGCGGGTCTGGCCGACCACGCCCGGCTGGTGCGCCGGCTGCTGCTGGGCTGCTCGGCGCTGGTGCTGGCGGCGGCCGCGATCGGCCATCTGCTCTCCGGCCGCGCGATGCGCCCCGCGCTGCGCGCACTGGACCAGCAGGAGCAGTTCCTCGCCGAGGCCGCACACGAGCTGCGCACCCCGCTGGCCACCCTGCGGCTGGTCGTCGAGCACGGGGCGGGCCGGCCCGCCGAGGCGCCGGCCGCGCTCGCCGAGGCGGTCCGGCTGACCGACCGGCTGGCCCGGCTGGTCACCGGCCTGCTGGCGCGCGCCCGGATCGAGGCGGGCAGCCAGCAGGTCGAGCTGACCCTGCTGCGGCTGGACCAGTTGGTGGAGCAGACGGTGGCCGAACTCGCGCCGCCCGCGCAGGGCCCGCCGGTGGCGGTGCTGCTGCCCGAGCAGCCGGTGGTGGTGCGCGGGGATCCCGAACTGCTGGGCCAGGCGGTGCGGAACCTGGTGGAGAACGCGCTGCGGCACGGCGGCGGCAGCCAGGTCACGGTGACGGTCGCGCCCGGCCTGGTCGCGGTCCGCGACGGCGGGCCCGGGGTGCCGGCCGCGCGGCGCGAGGAGGTCTTCCGGCGGGGCGTCACCGGCGGCGCGGGCAGCGGTGGTCGTACGGGCGCCGGCGGCAGCTGCAGCGGCGCGGTCGCGGGGACCGGCACGGGTCTGGCCATCGTGCGCTGGGTGGCGGGACTGCACGGCGGCACCGCACAGCTGGCCGAGGCCCCCGGTGGCGACCTGCTGGCCGAACTGCGGCTGCCGCCCGGCTGACCGGCCGCCAGGCGTCCCGGGCGGGGTCACCCGGCGGCCTCATCGTCCGCTCATGGACCGGCTGGCAGGCTTCCCCCATGAGCAAGCGCACCGAGCGGCAGGGCCCGCGGCGGCTGCGGTCGGCGGCCGTGCTGGTGCTGGCGGCCACCGCGATGGCGGGAGTGATGTACGCGCTGCCGGCCGGGCAGGCCGCGGCCGACGGCCTCGCCGCGCCACCGACCGGCAGTCTGCGGCTGGCCCCAGACCACCGGATGTACCCCGGTGCGGGACAGCGCCGGCCGGCACGGCCGCCGGCGCACGACGGGAGCGGGGCGGGCCGGGGCCCAAAAGCCCCGGGGCGGCCGGCGATCGGAGTCGGGGCCCGGCCGGGCGCCCGCACGGCGCGGGTCACTGCCGCCGCCCACTCGCGCCCCCACGCGATCACCGATCCGCCCACTGGATACGGCAGTTGCTGCACTGTCGCTGACCGTGACGGCGTGCGGCCGCGCGCCGCACGGTAGTTGACGCTTGCTCGCACGAACGGCCGGCCCGGTCAGGCCGGTGGCGGGGCCCACCCTGGCGGGGGCGCCCCGCGCAACGGGGCCGCCCTGGCGGGGGCGGCCCCACAGTCCTGTCCGACGCCGGGTCAGACGGTGGCCAACAGGCCCTCCTCGGAGGGCAGTTCGACGTGCGCGCCGAGCTCGCGCAGCTTCTGCATGAAGTTCTCGTAGCCGCGGTTGATCAGCGAGATCCCGTGCACCGTGGAGGTGCCCTCGGCGGCCAGCGCCGCGATCAGGTACGAGAAGCCGCCGCGCAGGTCCGGGATGACCAGCTCGCCGCCGAGCAGCTTGGACGGGCCGGAGACCACGGCCGAGTGCAGGAAGTTGCGCTGCCCGAACCGGCACGGGGTGCCGCCCAGGCACTCGCGGTAGAGCTGGATGTGCGCGCCCATCTGGTTGAGCGCGGAGGTGAAGCCCAGCCGCGACTCGTACACCGTCTCGTGCACGATGGACAGGCCGGCCGCCTGGGTCAGCGCGACGACCAGCGGCTGCTGCCAGTCGGTCTGGAAGCCCGGGTGCACGTCGGTCTCCAGCGCGATCGCGTTGAGCTCGCCGCCCGGGTGCCAGAAGCGGATGCCCTCGTCGTCCACGGCGAAGGCGCCACCGACCTTGCGGAAGGTGTTGAGGAAGGTCATCATCTCCAGCTGGCGCGCGCCGCGGACGTAGATGTCGCCCTTGGTGGCCAGTGCGGCGCAGGCCCAGGAGGCGGCCTCCAGCCGGTCCGGCAGCGCGCGGTGGTCGTAGCCGCCCAGCACGTCGACGCCGGTGATCTGGATGGTCCGGTCGGTGCCCATCGAGATGATCGCGCCCATCTTCTGCAGCACGCAGATCAGGTCGACGATCTCCGGCTCGATGGCCGCGTTGCGCAGCTCGGTGTCGCCCTCGGCGAGCACCGCGGTCAGCAGCACCTGCTCGGTGGCGCCGACCGAGGGGTAGGGCAGCTCGATCTTGGTGCCGCGCAGCCGCTGCGGGGCCACCAGGTAGGTGCCCTGCGGGTGCTTCTCGATGGTGGCGCCGAACTGGCGCAGCACCTCGAAGTGGAAGTCGACCGGTCGGCCGCCGATGTCGCAGCCGCCCAGGCCCGGGATGAAGGCGTGGCCCAGCCGGTGCAGCAGCGGGCCGCAGAAGAGGATCGGGATCCGCGAGGAGCCGGCGTGCGCGTCGATGTCGGCGACGTTGGCGCTCTCCACGTGCGAGGGGTCGAGGAAGAGCTCACCGTCCTCGCCGGTGCGCACGGTCACGCCGTGCAGCTGGAGCAGACCGCGGACCACCTTGACGTCGCGGATGTCCGGGACGTTGCGCAGTCTGCTGGGGCCCTGGCCGAGCAGGGCGGCCACCATCGCCTTGGGCACCAGGTTCTTGGCGCCGCGGACACGGATCTCGCCTTCCAGCGGGTTTCCGCCGTGGACCAGCAGGACGTCGTCGGTCATCGTTCTCGCAATCCGGGGTTTGCAGCCGGGAAGGCAGGGTTCCTCAGCCGGGCAGGCAGGGTGGGCAGGCGTGCGACAGGGGCCGCACGGGCGCCACCTCTGGTAGATGGTAGTAGGAGGTTGAACGGTTCCCTGGTGTTCGCATGGTGATCATGCTCTCTCCGGGTGGAAGGCGGCGGGCATGTCGGCTGGACGGGTGAGTCCCGGCGCGCCGCGGGTTTCGGCCGCCGTCCGTGTGGCTTTCGTGTTGGGTACCCCGTACGGGCCCGGCTGCGGGATCATGTGAGGCATGACCGCGGCCTCCTCCCACACCGGCCGACTGCTCGTGGCGACGCCCGTGCTCACCGACCCGAACTTCGCGCGCTCGGTGGTGCTGCTGCTGGACCACGACGAGCAGGGCGCGCTGGGCGTCGTCCTCAACCGGCCCACGCCGGTGGAGGTGCGCGACGTGCTCGACGGCTGGGCCGAGCTCGCCGGCGACCTCCCGGTGGTCTTCCAGGGCGGCCCGGTGGGCCTGGACTCCGCGCTGGCCATCGCGGTGGTGCCCGGCGAGCCGGGCCCGGCCGACCCGCTGGGCTGGCGGCGGGTGCACGGCGCGATCGGCCTGGTCGACCTGGAGGCGCCGCCGCAGGTGCTGGCCGGCGAGCTGGGCAGCCTGCGGGTCTTCGCCGGCTACTCGGGCTGGACGCCGGGCCAGCTGGAGGGCGAGCTCGACGAGGGGGCCTGGTACCTGGTCGACGCCGAGCCGGGCGACGTCTCCTGCCAGCAGCCGGACCGGCTCTGGCGCTCGGTGCTGCGCCGCCAGCGCAGCCCGCTGGCGATGTTCACCACCTATCCGGAGGATCCGACCCTCAACTAGCCCGCCCGGCACCGGGCCCCGGGGCGCGCCGCGCGGCCGCCGCCGGCGGCCCCGAGGGCTTTCTGTCCGTTTCGTGTGCGTCCCCCATAGACTTGGCGCCCATGAGCACTCTTGAGCCCGAGCGCGGCCTCGGCACCGGCACCCTGGTCGAGCCCGTCCCGCAGGTGTCCCACGGCGACGGCGACCACGAGCGCTTCGCGCACTACGTCCAGAAGGACAAGATCATGGAGAGCGCGCTCTCCGGCTCCCCGGTGGTCGCGCTCTGCGGCAAGGTCTGGGTGCCCGGGCGCGACCCGAAGAAGTACCCGGTCTGTCCGATGTGCAAGGAGATCTTCGAGGGCATCGAGCCGCCGGCCGGCGGGGACGACAAGAAGTAGTCGCCGGGCGCGGACCACAGCGGGTAGCCGGTCGGACGCGGGCCGCCGTCACGGCGGCCGACCGGCCGGTTTGCCGGCGCCAGTGGTCTATGCCAATCGCGGCCGGAGCGGCAGGATGGCCCGCATGGACCTGATCCCCGCCCCGTCCGTCGTCCGCCTGTCCGCCGAGCCGGGCCTGCCGCTGGGTCCGCTGACCACGCTGCTCGGCGGTCCCGGCACCGAGGCCGCCGCGGCCTGGCTGCGCGCCGCGCTCGGTGCCGCCACCGGTCTGCCGCTGCCCGCCCCCGAGGGGGAGCCGTCCGCCGCGGTGATCGAGCTGCGGCTGGACGGTGAGCTGGCGCCCGAGGAGTACCGGATCAGCGTCAGCGCCGAGCGCGCGCTGCTCACCGCCGGCGGCTCGGCCGGGGCGCACTGGGCCGCCGAGACGCTGCGCCAGCTGCTGGGTCCGGACGCCTTCCGGCGGGCCCCGCTGCGCCGCACCGGCTGGCTGCTGCCCGCCTGCGAGCTCGCCGACGCCCCGCGGTTCGGCTGGCGCGGCGCGCTGCTGGACGTGTCGCGGCACTTCCTGCCCAAGGCCGACCTGCTGCGCTACGTCGACCTGCTGGCCGCGCACAAGCTCAACGTGCTGCACCTGCACCTGACCGACGACCAGGGCTGGCGCTTCGAGGTCAGGCGCTACCCCAGGCTCACCTCGGTCGGCGGCTGGCGGGAGCGCTCGATGGTCGGCTTCCGCGCCGCCGACCGGCGCGACGAGCAGCCGCACGGCGGCTTCTACACCCAGGACGACCTGCGCGAGCTGGTCGCCTACGCGGCGCAGCGCGGGATCACCGTGGTCCCCGAGATCGACCTGCCGGGCCACATGCAGGCGGCCATCGCGGCCTACCCGGAACTCGGCAACACCGACGTCGTCGACACCGCCGCGCTCGGGGTGTGGACCGACTGGGGGGTCAGCGAGAACGTGCTGAACGTCGCCGACACCACCCTCGCCTTCTTCGAGGGCGTGCTGGAGGAGCTGCTGGAGGTCTTCCCCTCCGAGTACGTCCACCTGGGCGGCGACGAGTGCCCCAAGGACCAGTGGCGGGCCAGCGCGGCGGCGCAGGCGCGGATCAAGGAGCTCGGCCTGGCCGACGAGGACGAGCTGCAGAGCTGGTTCATCCGGCACTTCGACCGCTGGCTGGCCGAGCGCGGGCGCCGGCTGATCGGTTGGGACGAGATCCTGCAGGGCGGCCTGGCCCCCGGGGCGGCGGTCTCCTCCTGGCAGGGCTACGCCGGCGGGGTGGCCGCGGCGCGCGCCGGGCACCCGGTGGTGATGTGCCCCGAGCAGTACGTCTACCTGGACCACCGGCAGGCCGACGGGCCCGACGAGCCGATCCCGGTGGGCTTCGTGCGCACCCTGGAGGACGTCTACCGCTTCGAGCCGGTGCCGCCGTCGCTGGATCCGGTGAGCGCGCGTCAGGTGATCGGCACCCAGGCGAACCTGTGGACGGAGTTCATGAACGACGCGCGCGACCTGGACTACCGGGCCTTCCCGCGGCTGGCCGCCTTCGCCGAGGTGGCCTGGTCCGACCTGCCGCGCGACCCGGCCGCGCGCGACTGGCCCGGCTTCGAGCGGCGGATGGCGGAGCACTACGCCCGGCTGGAGGCGCTCGGCGTGGAGTACCGCCCCGCCGACGGCCCGCACCCCTGGCAGCGGCGTCCCGGCGTGCTGGGCCGCCCGACGGACGGGCCGGTGCCCGCGCGCTGACGCTCGAGCGACTGCTCGGCGGCCGACCGCCTGCCCGGTCGGCGGGCGGCCGGGCAGACGGACCGCGGGTCGACCGACTGTCAACCGGATGATCGGATCAGGTGCTGGTCCGATCGTCTGGGAACCTTCCGCGGGCGCGCGGCGTCAAGAACAGGTGAACATCCGGTCTCATTCGTGGGGGATCTGCCCGAAAAGTGACCGGACGTCCCGGACCCCGAGGGCGATCACGGTGCACGATGTGCCAGAGTTGCCCGACCCGGTGGTGGCTTCTGTTCGGCAGCCCGGGCCCGTACTCTACGGGCGGTACCGCAGACCCGCGGTCCGGATGGGAACCGGCCGGCCCCGGCGCCGGCCGCACAGCGGCTGAGCGCGGGCCCGAGCGCAGGCCCGAGCGCAACCAGAACGAGTGGAGCACGGTGGGATCCTGGTGAACCGGACGATCATGCTGCCGACCTCCCTCGACGAAGCCGTCGAGGCCCTGGGGGCCAGTCCCGCCGCGGTTCCGGTGGCCGGCGGAACCGACCTGATGGAGGCCGTCAACGCCGGACGGCTGCGCCCCGCCGCCCTGATCGGCCTGGGCCGGATCACCGAACTGCGCGGCTGGCGCTACGAGGACGGCGGCACCGCCGTGCTGGGTGCCGGCCTGACGCTGGCCCGGATGGACCGCCCCGACTTCGCCGCGCTGATCCCCGCGCTGGCCGACGCCGCGCGCACCGCCGGCCCCCCGCAGACCCGCAACGTGGGCACCCTGGGCGGCAACATCGCCACCGCCGCCCCGGCGGGCGACACGCTGCCGGTGCTGGCCGCACTGGAGGCCACCGCCACGCTGGCCCGGCACGGCGCCACCCGCGAGGTGCCGGTCAGTCACCTGCTCACCGGCCTGGACCCGCTGCGCCCCGGCGAGCTGCTCACCTGGGTGCGGGTCCCGCTGCTGCACGCCCCGCAGGTCTTCCTCAAGTCCACCGGCCGCAGCGGCCCGGCCCGCGCCACCGCCTCGGTCGCCCTGGTGCTCGACCCGGCCCGGCGCGCGGTGCGCTGCGCGGTCGGCGCGGTCGCGCCGGTGCCGCTGCGGCCGCTGGAGGCCGAGGCCTGGGTGGCTGGCTGCATCGACTGGGAGGCCCGCCGCGAGGAGGGGGCCCAGGCGATCGATCCGGCCGCGCTGGCCGCCTTCGGCGAGTACGTGGCCACCGCCTGCGTGCCCGACGGGTACGGGGCCGAGGCCGGCTCGCCGCTGGCCATCGAGGGGCCGAGCGCGGCCGCCGTCCGGCTGCGGCGTACCGTGGCGGTGCTGGCCCGCCGGGCACTGGGAAGGGCACTGAAGTGACGGCAGAGGTGACCGCCGAGATGGCGGCCGATCCGACGAACCACCCCGTCCACCCGGGTGACGGACGCCCCTGCGCCTCGTACACCCTGCGCGTGAACGGCTTCGAACGACCCGTCACCGACGCCTGGATCGGCGAGAGCCTGCTCTACGTGCTGCGCGAGCGGCTCGGCCTGGCCGGCGCCAAGAACGGCTGCGAGCAGGGCGAGTGCGGGGCCTGCTCGGTGCAGGTGGACGGCCAGCTGGTGGCCGGCTGCCTGGTGCCCGCGGCGCTGGCGGCGGACAGCGAGATCAACACGGTGGAGGGCCTGTCGGCGGGCGGCGCGGCCAGCGACGTCCAGCAGGCGCTGGCCGAGTCGGGCGCGGTGCAGTGCGGTTACTGCACCCCCGGCATGGCGATGGCGGTGCACGACCTGCTGCAGCGCAACCACCGGCCCAGCGAGGTGGAGGCCCGCCAGGCGCTCTGCGGCAACCTCTGCCGCTGCACCGGCTACCGCAGCGCGCTGGCGGCCGTCCAGAGCGTGGCGGACGCCCGCGGCGCGGCCCTGCAGGAGGCCGAGGAGGCGGAGGCCCAGGCGGGGGCCGCGTCCCCGGGCGAGGCACCCCAGGCGCCCGCACCGTCCGCCGCCGCACCGAGCGCCCCGCCCGCCGAGGCACCCGCGCCGCCGGTGTACCAGGACGCCTGGACGCAGACCCCGGCCGCCGGCGAGGTGCCGCTCTTCGGCGCCGACGAGAGCGGCTGGATCAGCGCCGACCCGCCGGCCCAGGCCGGGCCCGGCGCCACCGCGGCCGGCACCGGTCTGGGCGTGATCCCGGCCCAGGGCCAGCACCTCGGCTACGACCCGACCGCCTACGGCCCCGGCACGGTCTACGACGCGGGCAGCGGCTACGAGCCCACGCCCGCGCACGGCACCGCCGCCCCCGGGGTGCCCTTCGAGGTCACCCCCGCGCACGGCATCCCCTACGAGCCGACCCCCGCGCACGGCACCCCGTACGGCGCCACCCCCGCCCACGGCACCGACTACCCGGCCGCCCCGCCGTACGCCGCCGGCCCGTACGCCGCCACTCCCTACCCGGGCACCGCGTACGAGGGCGTGGCCTACCACGGCACGCCCGCGCACGGCGTGCCCGCGCCGGGCACCCCCTACGACGGCACCGTCTACGAGAGTGCCCCCGGCCTCTACCCCCAGCCTCCGGCCGGGGCGACCTCCGCTCCCGAGGACGACACCGCATGACCACGCCCACCGACAGCGTCCCGTCCGCCGGCGCGCCGTCGACCCCCCAGGCCGACGCCGGCGAGCCGGCCCAGCCCTTCGGCCTGGGCAGCTCCCCGCTGCGCACCGACGCGCTGCCCAAGGCGCTCGGCATCTACCCCTACGCCGCCGACCTGTGGGCCGAGGGACTGCTGTGGGGCGCGGTCCTGCGCTCGCCGCACCCGCACGCCCGGATCGTCTCGATCGACACCGCGCCCGCGCTGGCCCTGCCCGGGGTGCACGCCGTGGTCACCGCCGCCGACCTGCCCGCCGGTGCGACCACCCGCGGCGGCCGGCCGGTGCTGGCCCTCGAGGTGGTGCGCCACCACGGCGAGCCGGTGGCCGCGGTGGCCGCCGACCACCCCGACACCGCCCGGCTGGCGGCCGCCGCGATCGTGGTGGAGTACCAGCCGCTGGAGGCCCTGACCGACCCCGAGCAGGCGTTCAGCGCGCCCGCCCTGCACCCGGACGGCAACCTGCTGCGCCACCTGCCGCTGCGCACCGGCGACCCGGAGGTGACCGGCGAGGTGGTCGTCGAGGGCCTCTACCAGGTCGGCCGCCAGGACCCCGCGCCGATCGGCGCCGAGGCGGGCCTGGCCGTGCCGCGCCCGGACGGCGGCGTCGAACTGCACCTCTCCTCGACCGACCCGCACGGCGACCGCGAGCTGACCGCCGCCTGCCTGGGCCTGGAGCCGGACCGGGTGCGGCTGGTGGTCACCGGCGTGCCGGGCGCCACCGCCGACCGCGAGGACCCCTCCTTCCAGGTGACCCTGGCGCTGCTGGCGCTGCGCACCGGGCGCCCGGTGAAGATGACGCTGACCCGCGAGGAGTCCTTCCAGGCGCACCCCAGCCGCCACCCGGCGCTGCTGAGGTACCGCCACCACGCCGACGGGCAGGGCCGGCTGGTCAAGGTCGAGGCGCAGATCCTGCTCGACGGCGGCGCCTACGCGGACGTCTCGGCCGAGGTGCTGGCCGCCGCCACCGCCTTCTCGGTGGGTCCCTACCAGTGCCCGAACGTCTTCGTGGACGCCTGGGCGGTGCGCACCAACAACCCGCCGGCCGGGCGGATGCGCGGCGAGGGGGCGCTGCAGTCGTGCTTCGCCCACGAGTCGCAGCTGGACCTGCTGGCCGGCCAGCTGGGTCTGGACCCGCTGGAGATCCGCCGGCGCAACGTGCTCGCCACCGGCGACGCGCTGCCCACCGGCCAGGTCGTCACCTGCCCCGCGCCGGTGGCCGCCCTGCTGGACGCGGTGGCCGACACCCCGCTGCCCGCACTGCCGGTGGACGAGCCGGACACCGACTGGCTGCTGCCCGGCGGTCCCGGTGGCGCGGGCGACCCGGCGGCGGTGCGGCGCGGCATCGGCTACGCGGTGGGCATGGTGCACATGCTCGGCGCGGAGGGGACCGACGAGGTCTCCACCGCGACCGTGCGGGTCAGCGGCGACCACGCCACGGTGATCTGCGCGGCCGTCGACGCCGGCCAGGGCTTCGCCACGCTGGCCCGCCAGATCGTGCAGTCGGTGCTGGGCGTGAGCGAGGTCTACGTCGCGCCGGTGGACAGCGACCAGTCGATCGCCGGCCCCTCGGCCCGCGGCCGGCACACCTGGGTCTCGGGCGGCGCGGTCGAGAAGGCCGCGCTGATGGTGCGCCACCAGCTGCTCGCGCCGATCGCCGCGGACTTCGGCATGTCGGTCGAGCTGCTCTCGATCGCCGACGGCAAGATCACCTCGTACGACGGCGTGCTCGGCATGCCGGTCACCGAGGCGCTGGAGGGCAAGGAGCTCTGGGCCACCGCCCAGTGCCGCCCGCACCCCACCGAGCCGCTCGACGAGGCCGGCCAGGGCGACGCCTTCGTCTCCATCGCGTTCTGCGCGATGCGCGCGGTCGTCGACGTGGACATCGAACTCGGCGCGGTCCGGGTGGTGGACGTGACGGTGGCGCAGGACGTGGGCCGGGCGCTGAACCCGGGGCAGATCGAGGACCGGATCGAGGCGGGCGTGGCGCAGGGCGTGGGCCTGGCCCTGCTGGAGGACCTGCGCACGGTCGGCGGGGTGCCGCTCAACCCCTCGCTCACCGGCTACCGGCTGCCCACCGCGCTGGACACCCCCGAGGTGCGGATCGCCGCCCTGCTGGAGGAGCGCGACGTGGTCGCCACCTTCGGCGCCAAGGCGGTCAGCGCGGCGCCGGCCGTGGTCGCGCCGGCCGCGGTGGCCGCGGCCGTGCGGGCCGCCACCAACCTGCCGATCGGCCGCCTGCCGATCCCGGCGCAGGACGCGGTGGTCCCGGTCGGCTGAGACCCGACAGGTCGACGTTCCCGCCGGCGCACGTCCGCGCCGGCGGGAATCCGCTTTTCTCGGACGCTTTTCTCGGACGCCTTTCCGGAATCCGGTCCGGGTCCTTTTCCGGGTACGCCGAATTCCCGCCCGGCGCATTCTCTGTCCGCCGGTCGGGAATATCGGTGATCATTGCAGGGAGGCCATGGCGGGGATCGAACCCGCGTAAACCGCTTTGCAGGCGGTTCCCTCAGCCACTCGGGCACACGGCCGGGCGATGGGCTGGGACAGCCCGTCGTTCAAGGGGAGGAACAGGGGAGGAGTCAGACGCAGGCGGGGCGACAACACGCCTGCGGGCCGGTACAGGAGGGGGCGGTGATACGGGTCATCGTCTCTTTCCTCGCTCTCCGGTCGAATGTCCTGCCGTGCTTTCGATATTCATCTTGGCGGTCGCGGGCGGTCGTCGTCAATACCCCATTGTTGCGGGCCGATGAAATCGAGAGGGGTCCTACGACCATCGATCGAGGTGGATGCGACCGCAGGTCAGGAGTCAACTGGCCGATCGAGCCTTACCATGGCAGGCATGACCACTGCCTCCACCACCACGGTCGACCCCGACCACCGCCACCTCGCCGACCCGGACGACGGGACCGGCGGCGTGCTGGGCCCGCGCTACCGGGCGCTGACGCTGGGGATCGTCTCGGTGGTGCTGCTGCTGGCCTTCGAGGCGACCGCGGTGAACACCGCGATGCCGGTGGCGGCCCGGCAGCTGGACGGCCTGGCGCTGTACGCCTTCGCGTTCTCCGGCTACTTCACCAGCACGCTCTTCGCGATGGTGCTCTCGGGCGAGTGGTGCGACCGGCGCGGCCCGGTGCTGCCGCTCTTCGCCGGGATCGGGATCTTCGCGGCCGGCCTGGTGGTGGCCGGCACCGCCGCGACCATGTGGACCTTCGTCGGCGGCCGGGCGGTCCAGGGGCTGGGCGGCGGGCTGGTGATCGTGGCGCTCTACGTCGTGGTCGGCCGGGCCTTCCCGGAGCGGCTGCGGCCCTCCGTCTTCGCCGCCTTCTCGGCGGCCTGGGTGCTGCCGTCGGTGCTGGGACCGGTGATCTCCGGTGCGGTCACCCAGCACCTGGGCTGGCGCTGGGTCTTCCTGGCCGTGCCGCTGCTGGTGGTGCTGCTGCTCGCGGTGCTGGTCCCGGCGCTGAGCCGGGCCGAGCGCCGCCAGGCGCCCCCCCCCCGCGCCGCGCGCCACGGGGCCCC
>NZ_BAAALF010000058.1:0-35083 GCF_039528135.1 Kitasatospora nipponensis
CCCGCGGGTCCGGCCACGGCGGCGGTCCGCGCGCGGGCGGCGGCGCTAGCGCAGGCCCGAGAGGATCGGGGTGCGGGCGGGTGGCCGGCTGCCGGTCCGTGCCTGCGCGACGGCGGCGCTGATCCGGCGGGCCGCGAAGCCCGTGCCGCAGACGAAGCGCAGCACCGGACCGAAGCCCGCGGCGGCCGAGAGCCCGGCGAAGTACAGGCCCGGGACCGAGGACTCCAGGCCCGCCGACAGGCGCGGCGCGGTGCCGTTGCGCTGCACCGAGCGGCGCAGGTCGGCATCGAGCAGGGTGAGCCGGTCCACGTCCACCCGGTAGCCGGTCGCGCAGAGCAGGTGCTCGGCCTCGACGGTCTGCCGCCCGCCGCCGGCGGTGCGTCGCAGGTCGAGCCGGACGCCCTGGCCGTTGCCGCGCGCGGTGTCCACCTCGCAGCCGGTGAACTGCGGGATCCGTCCGTCCACGCGATCGCGCAGCCACCAGGCGCCGGAGGGGCCCAGCACGGTGCGCAGGAAGTGGTCGCGGGTCGGGTCGGGCAGGTACCGGTAGGCCGCCGCGCCCTTGGCGAAGGCCAGCAGGGACCAGCCCGGGCCCAGCGGCGAGGCGGGTTTGACCAGCCGCACCGGCAGCGGCCGGTCGGCCGGGTCGTCGGTGGCCGGCGGGTCGCCGAAGAGCAGCTCGTCGGTGCGGGCCACCAGCACCGGCTCGGCGCCCGCCTCGTGCAGCAGGGCCGCGCTCTCCAGTGCGGACTGCCCCGCGCCCAGCACCGCCACCCGGCGGCCGGCGAAGACCGCGAGGTCGGGGTGGTCGGCGGTGTGCGAGGCGGTGCCGGCCTCGACCAGCGGGCGCAGCGTGTCCGGCACGTGGGCGTAGGGGCCCAGGCCGGTGGCCATCACCACCCGGTCGGTGTCGTAGCTCTCGCCGGAGGCCAGCGTGACCCGGAAGCCCCCGCCGGCGCGGGTGATCCGCTCGACCCGCTCGCGCTCCAGGTCGGGCACGCAGCGTTCCTGGAACCACAGTCCGTAGCTGATGAACTCCTCCACCGGGACCGGGTGCTGGTCCTCGCCGGAGGGCCGGCCCTCGGCGGCCCGGAAGTGCTGCAGCCGGCAGCGGCCGCCCGGGGCGGCGATCGAGGAGGCCGACGGGGTGGATTTCAGGTACATCCCCAGCGGCATCCGCTCCCGCCAGCTCTCCATGGGTTCGCCGAACACCCGGGGTTCGATGCCCCGGGCGCGCAGGTGCGCGGCGACCGACAGCCCGTACGGGCCCGCGCCGACGATGGTCACCGGGGTTCTTGCGCCGTTCTTCGAGCTCATCGACCGTCCTCCTCGGATGCCGTGCCCCGTTCCCAGGATGCGACGCCCGGTTGGGGCCAGCATCTTTCGGGGCGCGGGCCCGGCCCCTGGCGAGCGCCCGGCCCGCGACCACCGCCCGGTTGGTGGCGAGCTCTCCCCGCCGTGCCCCGCCCCGGGGCACGACACCGCGGCCGCGCAGCGGCGCCCGCGGCCCTGCGCGCAGAATCGAGTCGGCGATGACCGGACCCGGACCTCAACTCGACCGTTCCGTTCCCGCGTTGCTGGTCAAGGTGGGCCGCTACCCGCAGCACGCCGGCGGCCTGGGCGTGGTCCGCACGCTGGCCCGCCGGGGCGTGCCGGTGTACGCGATGGTCGAGGACCGGTTCACCCCGGTCGCGCTCTCGCGCTACCTGGCCGGCCGGGTGGTGTGCCCGACCAGCGGGCTGGAGCCGCCCGAGCGGCTGGTGCGCCTGCTGCTGGCGATCGGGGCGGGGATCGGGCGCCCGACCGTGGCGGTGCCCACCGACGACGAGGCCGCCGTGCTGCTGGCCGAGCACGCCGAGCAGTTGGCCGGCCACTTCCTGCTGCCGCCGGTCCCCGCCGACCTGCCGCGCCGGCTGGCCAGCAAGGAGGGGCTCTCGCGGATCTGCGAGCGGTACGGCGTGCCGACCCCGCGCGCCGCCGCGCCGGCGGACCTCGCCGAGCTGCTGGAGCTGGGCCGCCGCTGGGGCTATCCGCTGGTCCTGAAGAACCTGGAGGCCTGGACCCGGCTGAGCGCGCCGGTGGTCCAGCACACCACGCTGGTGCGCGACGAGGCGCAGCTGCGCGCCCTGGTGCCGACCGAGGGGCCGCTGTCGGTGCTGGCCCAGGAGTACCTGCCGGCCGACCGGTCGCAGGACTGGATCACCCACCTGTACTGCGGGGCGGGCGGCGCGGTGCGCACCGTCTTCACCGGGCGCAAGGTCCGCTCCTGGCCGCCGGAGTCCGGCGTGACCACCCGCGCCGAGGCGCTCTGGAACCCGCCGCTGGCCGAACTGGCCGCCGGGCTCTGCGAGGCGCTGGGCTACAGCGGGGTGGCCGACCTGGACTGGCGGCTCGACCTGCGCGACGGCCGCTACAAGCTGGTCGACTTCAACCCGCGCACCGGCGCCCAGTTCCGGCTCTTCGAGAGCACCCGGGGCGTGGACGTGGTCCGCGCCCTGCACCTGGACCTGACGGGGCGTCCGGTGCCGGCGGCCGAGCAGCGCGCGCCGCGCAGCTTCGTGGTGGGGCAGCTGGACCTGCCCTCGGCGCTCTGCTGGGCGCGCGCCCGCCGCCGGCCGCCGCCGGCCGTGCTGCCGCGCCGCGGGGTCGAGCGGGCCTGGCTCTGCGCCGACGACCCGTGGCCGGCCGCCGCCGAGACGGTCCGTTTCTCGGGCACGGTGGCCCGCCGGCTGGCCCTGGCGGTGCGCGCCCGTCAGGCCCGGGCGCCGCGATCCTGAAGGGCGTCCGGCGAGGGCGGGGATCGGCCGCAGGACCTCTTGACAGGTCGTCATGTGCAGGCCAAATTTGCGGGACCCCCACACCCGAGGAGTCCCGCCGTGCAGACGCACCCCGCTCTGAGGAAGTCCCTGGCCACCGCCGCCGTCGCCACCCTGATCGGCGCCGCCGGTGCGCTGGCCGGCGCCGCCCCCGCCCAGGCCGCCGGGCCCGCGGTGAGCGTCACCTTCGCCGGCACCGTCGCCCTGGACGACTGTTCCGGCTCGGTGGTCCGGATGCCGAACTCGGTCTCCAGCGACCCGGCCCTGGTGCTCACCAACGGCCACTGCCTGGAGTTCGGCATGCCGGACCCGGGTCAGGTCATCGTCAACAAGGCGTCCAGCCGCAGCTTCACGCTGCTCAGCGCCAGTGGCGGGCGGCTCGCCACGCTGCGCGCCAGCAAGGTCGTCTACTCCACCATGACCGACACCGACGTGACGCTCTACCAGCTCAACACGACCTACGCCTCGATCCAGAGCCGGTACGGCATCAGCCCGTTGACGATATCGCCGAACCACCCCACGGCCGGCACCGCGATCAAGGTGGTCTCCGGCTACTGGAAGACCACCTACTCCTGCTCGGTCGACGCGTTCGTCTACCAGCTGCACGAGGGGGACTGGGTCTGGAAGGACTCGATGCGCTACACCCCCGCCTGCCAGACCATCGGCGGCACCTCCGGCTCGCCGGTGATCGACACCGGCACCGGGCAACTGATCGCGGTCAACAACACGGGCAACGAGAACGGCGAGACCTGCACCGTCGACAGCCCCTGCGAGGTCGACCAGAGCGGCCACGTGACGGTCCGCCAGGGCATCAACTACGCCGAGGAGACGTACCTGTTGACGCCGTGCTTCGCGGCGGGCAACAAGCTCGACCTCACCCGCGCGGGCTGCGTCCTGCCGCGCCCGTAGGGCGGGACCGAGGCGACCCCCGGGACCAGGGTCCCGGGGGTAAACCCCACCTCGGGACACCTGCCACCACGATTGTCCGGCCGTTCCCTCCTTTCTAGCGTGGACACCGTCGATGACCAGCGCCGGAGGGAACACCATGGGACCGCGTGCCGAGCACCCGCAGACCGCACAGGGGCAGCAGGTGGGGCGGCCCGCCGAGCCGCCGGCCGTCGAGCTGCGGGCGGTGCGCCGCCTCTACGGGCGCGGTGAGGGCGCGGTGCAGGCGCTGCGCGGGATCGACCTGGTGCTGCCGCGTGGCAGCTTCACCGCGGTGATGGGTCCCTCGGGCTCCGGTAAGAGCACCTTCCTGCAGTGCGCGGCCGGGCTGGACCGGCCCACCTCCGGCGAGGTGCTGCTGGGCGGCGAGCCGATCACCGGGCTGAGCGAGCGGCGGCTGACCGAGCTGCGCCGCAGCCGGATCGGCTTCGTCTTCCAGTCCTTCAACCTGCTGCCCTCGCTGACGGTGCAGCAGAACGTGCTGCTGCCGCAGCGGCTCGCGGGGCGGCGCCAGGACCGGCGGCGGGCCAAGGAGTTGCTCGCCCAGGTGGGCCTCGGCGAGCACGCCGGGCGCCGGCCCGGCCAGCTCTCCGGCGGCCAGCAGCAGCGGGTGGCGATCGCCCGGGCGCTGATCACCGAGCCGGAGGTGGTCTTCGCCGACGAGCCGACCGGCGCGCTGGACACCCGCACCGCGCAGGAGGTGCTCGGGCTGCTGCGCCGGGCGGTGGACACCCTGGGCGCCACCGTCGTGATGGTCACCCACGACCCGGTGGCCGCCTCGCACGCCGACCGGGTGGTCTTCCTGGCCGACGGCGCGCTGGCCGGCGCGCTGCACGGGCCCGACCCGCGGACGGTGGCCGACCTGCTGGTCCGGCTCACCTCGGCCGCGGCCGGCCACGCGGGTTCGGGGCACGGCGGCACGGCGTACGGCGGCACGGGGCACGGCGGCACGGCGGTGGCGGCATGACCAACGGACTCGCGCGCGCCTCGGTGCGCTTTCGCCCCGCCGCGTTCGCCGGCAGCTTCGTGGCCCTGCTCTTCGCCGCCGCGGTGATCACCGCCTGCGGCACCCTGCTGCAGACCGGGCTGACCGCCCACCTGGCCCCGGTCCGCTACGCGCAGGCCCCGGTCCTGGTGGCCGCCGACCAGAGCGTGCGGATCACCGTCCGGCAGGGCGGGGACAGCGACACGCAGGACACCGCCCTGCCGGAGCGGGCCCGGGTGGACGCCGTGCTGGTCCAGCGGATCGCCGCCGAGGCCGGCGTCGCCCGCGCGGTGGCGGACTTCGACGTCCCGCTGCTGGTCACCCCGGCCGGCGGTGGCCCGGCCGCCGGGCCGTCGGCGCTGACCGGCCGGCCCTTCTCCGCCGCCGCCCTCGGCGACCCGGCCGGTGCGGCCGCCCTGGCCCAGGGCCACGCCCCTGGCCCCGGCGAGGTGGTGCTGGACGCCGGCGCCGCCCGCGCCGGTCAGCTGGCGGTCGGCGACCGGATCACCCTGGCCGCCACGGACGCCGGCGCCATCGCCTACCGGGTCGGCGGCCTGCTGGCCGAGCGGGCCGGGTCGGGCGCGGGCCCCACGGCCTGGTTCGCCGACGACGTCGCCGGCCGCCTGCTCGGGCAGCCGGGCCGGGCCGATGCGATCGCCGTCCAGCCCCGGCCCGGCGTCCAGGTGGCGGAGCTGGCCCGCCAGGTCCGCCACGCGGTGGGGCCCGGCCCCCGGGCGCTGACCGGCGACGCGCGCGCGGGTGTCGAGCAGCCCGGGCTCGGCGAGGCCAAGGAGATGCTCACCGGGCTGGGCGGCTCGTTCGGCGGCGTCGCGGCGATGACCGCGGTCTTCGTGGTGATGGGCACCGTGGCCCTCGCCGCCGGGCAGCGCGGGCGCGAGTTCGCCCTGCTGCGGGCGATCGGCGCCACTCCCCGGCAGATCCGGCGCACCATCGCCACCGAGGCGATGCTGCTGGCGCCCCTCGCGGGGGCGGCCGGTGTGCTGCCGGGCCTGGCGCTGGCGCACTGGTGGTTCGACCAGCTGGTGGCACGCGGCGCGATCCCCGCGGGGGTGTCGCTGGCGGTGGGGCCGATCCCGATGGTGGTGGCGGTGGGCGCCGGCCTGCTGGCCGCGCTGGGCGCCGGCTACCTGGCGGCCCGTCGCCCCTCGCGGATGCGGCCCAGCCAGGCGCTGGGCGAGGCCGCGGTGGAGCGGGTCCGCCCCGGGGTGGTGCGCACCGTCCTCGGGGTGCTGGCCCTGGCCGGCGGCGTGACGCTGGCCTCCCTCGCCGCCCGGCTCGACGGTGCGGACGCCGCGAACACGGCGCTCGGCGTGGTGATGTGCTTCATGGTGGCGGTGGCGCTGCTCGGCCCGCCGGTGGCGTGGCTGGCCGCGACCGTGCTGGGTCTGCCGCTGCGCAGCGGCGGCGCGGGCGCCGCGGCCTCGCTGGCCGTGGACAACGCCCGGGCCGGCGCCCGCCGGCTGGCCTCCGCGATCACCCCCATCGTCATGGTCACCGCGTTCTGCGGCACGCTGCTCTTCCTGCAGACCACGGTGAGTCACGTCAGCGCCGAGCAGCTGCGCGGCGGCATCGTCGCCGACCAGGTGCTCGGGTCGGGCGGTCCGGGCCTGCCGGCGGGCACCGCCGAGCAGGCGGCCCGGCTGCCGGGAGTGGACACGGCGGTCGGGGTGCTGCGCAGCGCGGCCGTCTACCGCGCGGGCGACACGCTGTCCTCGGCGAGCGTGCTGGGCGTCTCGGGCGACCCGGCGCGGCTGTCCAGGGTGCTCGACCTCGCGGTCCGCAGCGGCTCGCTCGCCGCCCTGGGCGGTCCGGGCAGCGGCGCGGGTGCCTCGGCGGGCGGGGCGCCGGAGGTCCGTACCGTCGCGCTCGACGCGCAGCTCGCCCAGGGCCTCGGCGTGCGGGTCGGCGACCCGGTCCCGCTCTGGCTCGGCGACGGCACCCAGGTGCGGCCCACCGTGGTGGCCACCTACGGGCGCGGCCTGGGACTGGGGCAGATCCTGCTGCCGCGGGCGGCGCTGGCCGACCACGTCACGGCGGGCTTCGACAGCCAGGTGCTGGTCGCCGACGCGCCGGGCGCCGACCGTGGCTCGGTGGCCGCCGCGGTGCGCCGCCTGGGCACACCCGCCCTGACCGTCACCGACGCCGGCGGCTTCGGCGCCCGGGCCGACCACGACCGGGAACTCAACAGCTGGGCCAACACCGTGATGGCGGCGGTGCTCGGCGGCTTCGCGGCCGTCGCCTCGGCCAACACCCTGGTGATGACCGTGCTGGACCGCCGCCGGGAGGTCGGCCTGCTGCGGCTGGCGGGCACCACCCGCCGCCAGGTGCGCGGGATGCTGCGCTGGGAGGCGCTGCTGGTGGCCACCACCGGCCTGCTGCTGGGCGGCGCGATCGCCTGGACGACCCTGGTCCCGGTCAGCCGCGGGATCACCGGCGCCGCGCCGTACGTGCCGCTCGGAACCGCTGTGCCACTGGCCCTCGCGGTCGTCGTCCTCGCCCTGGCCGCGACCGCGATACCGGGCCGCGCCCTGCTGCGGGTGCGGCCCATCGAGGCCGGGGCGGGCCGGCAGTAGCGGCACACCGGGCGGTGGGCCCTGGGGCCGCCCTAGCCGGGAGCCCCGAGCATCCGCAGGACCAGCTCGCCGTAGCGCTGGCCGAGCTGTTCGGGGCTCTCGCTGCTGCGCTCGTTGTACCAGCGCGCCACGTCGATGCCCAGCGAGGTGACGGCGCGGGCCGCGGTGCGGGTCTCGGGGACCTCGAAGAGACCGGCCGCCACGCCGTCCTCGATGACCTGCTTGACCGTGTCCTCGATCCGCCGCCGCAGCTCGGCGACGACCGCGAAGTCCTCCGGCGGCAGGGCGCGCAGCTCGTAGTTGACGATCCGGCCCACCGTGTGGCCGCGCGCGTGCCAGGCCGTGAAGCCCTCCACCAGGTGCCGCATCCGGGTCAGCGGGTCACCGCCGTGGGCGACGGCCTCCTCCACCAGGGCGAGCGTCGCGGCGTGCCCGTGGCGGCTGATCTCGGCGAGCAGCGCGGCCTTGGAGGGGTAGTGGATGTAGAGCGCGGCGGGGCTCATGCCCGCGGCGGTGGCGATGTCGCGGGTGGTGGTGGCGTGGTAGCCGCGGGAGGCGAAGGAGTCGACGGCGGCGAGCAGCAGGCGCCGCGCGGCCTCGGGGCGCTCCCCGGGCCACAGGTCGGCCGGGTGCTGCTCAGTGGTCATGGTCGACATCCTCGCATGGGGGGCGCGGCGGGCTGTTGACAGTGTGGCCTGCGGCCAACATGCTAAGCAAGCGCTTAGTTACTGGCGGGTTCGTGCCGGTGGGCGCTGGGTTCCAGAGGGGACGGCCGTGACGCTTTCGTTCAAGGGACAGGTGGCGCTGGTCACCGGCGCGAGCCGGGGGATCGGCCTGGGCATCGCCCGGGAGCTGGTCAGCCGGGGTGCCAGGGTCTGCCTCACCGCGCGCGGCGCCGAGGCGCTGGAGCAGGCGGTGGCCGACCTCGGCGGCGAGGAGCACGCCATCGCCGTCGCCGGCAAGGCCGACGACCCGGCCCACCAGCGGGACGCGGTGCAGCGCACCGTCGCCGCCTTCGGGCGGCTCGACCTGCTGGTCAACAACACCGGCATCAATCCGGTCTTCGGTCCGGTGCTGGACACCGACCCGGCCGCCGCCGCCAAGATCCTGGCCGTCAACGTGCTCGGCCCGCTGGCCTGGACCCGGCTGGCGCACGAGGCCTGGATGGGCGAGCACGGCGGCGCGGTGGTCAACGTCTCCTCCATCGCGGGCCTGCGCACCTCGCCCGGGATCGGGATGTACGGCGTCAGCAAGGCGGCCCTGTCCCGGCTGACCATGGAGCTGGCCGGCGAGCTCGGCCCGGGCATCCGGGTCAACGCGGTGGCGCCCGCGGTGGTCAAGACCCGCTTCGCCGAGGCGCTCTACGCCGGGCGCGAGGAGGAGGCGGCCGCGCCCTACCCGCTCAAGCGGCTCGGGCTGCCCGAGGACGTCGCGGGGGCGGTGGCCTTCCTGCTCTCCGACCAGGCCGGCTGGATCACCGGCCAGACGCTGGTGATCGACGGCGGCGTGACGCTGGGCGGCGGGCTGTGAGCGCGGCGCCGGCCGGGCAGCGGGTGGTGGTCACCGGCGCCGGGCGCGGGATCGGCGCCGCGCTGGCGCAGGCCTTCGCCGAGCAGGGCGCCAACGTGGTGGTCAACGACCTGGACGCGGCGGCGGCCGAGCGGACCGCCGAGCGGATCGGCGCCCTCGCGCTGCCCGGTGACGCCGCCGGCCGCGAGGGCGTGGCCGCGCTGATCGAGGCGGCCCGGGCCGAACTCGGCGGCATCGACGTCTACTGCGCGAACGCGGGGGTGGCGCCGGTCGGCGGCGCGGACGCGCCCGAGGCGAGCTGGAGCGCCGCCTGGGAGGTCAACGTGATGGCGCACGTGCGCGCCGCCGAACTGCTGCTGCCCGAGTGGCTCGAGCGCGGCGCCGGACGGTTCGTCGCCACCGTCTCGGCCGCCGGCCTGCTGACCATGCTCGGCTCGGCGCCCTACTCGGTGAGCAAGCACGGCGCCCTCGCCTTCGCCGAGTGGCTCAGCGCCACCTACCGCCACCGCGGGGTGCGGGTGCACGCGCTCTGCCCGCAGGGCGTGCGCACCCAGATCCTGGCCGACTCCGGCGAGATCGGCCGGGCCCTGATGGCGGCCGACGCCCTGGAGCCGGAGCAGGTCGCCGTGGACGTGCTGCGGGCGATCGCCGAGGAACGGTTCCTGATCCTGCCGCACCCCGAGGTCGCCCGGTACTACGCGGCCCGCGCGGGCGATCCGGACCGCTGGCTGGAGAGCATGAACCACCTGCAGTGCAAGTTCGTGGAGGAGTAGGCATGAGGGCTTGGCGGATCGCGGAGTTGGGCCTGCCGCGCGAGGTGATGCGGCTGGAGGAGGACCTTGCGGTGCCCGAACCGGCCGACGGCCAGGTGCTGGTGAAGGTCAGGGCGGCCGCGGTGAACTTCCCCGACGCGCTGCTGAGCCTGGGCCTGTACCAGGTCAAGCCGGCGCTGCCGTTCGTGCCCGGCCTCGAACTGTGCGGCGAACTCCCCTCGGGGGAGCGGGTGATCGGCAATCCGGTGCTGTTCGGCGGAGCGTTCGCCGAGTACGCGCTGCTGGACGAGCGGGCGCTCTTCCCGGCGCCGCCCGCGCTGGACGACGCCGAGGCCGCCGCCCTGCACATCGGCTACCAGACCGCCTGGTTCGCGCTGCACCGCCGGGCCGCGCTGCGGCCCGGCGAGACGCTGCTGGTGCACGCGGCCGCCGGCGGGGTCGGCAGCGCCGCCGTGCAGCTGGGCAAGGCGGCCGGCGCCAGGGTGATCGGCGTCGTGGGAGGCGCGCAGAAGGTGGCGGTGGCCAAGGAGTTGGGCGCGGACCTGGTGATCGACCGGACCACCGAGGACTTCGTCGCGGTGGTCCGCGAGGCGACCGGCGGGCGCGGCGCGGACGTGGTCTTCGACCCGGTGGGCGGCGACGCCTACACCGGCTCCACCCGGTGCGTGGCCTTCGAGGGCCGGATCGTGGTGGTCGGCTTCACCAGCGGCACCATCCCGGCCCCGCCGCTGGGCCACGCCCTGGTGAAGAACTACGCGGTGCTGGGCCTGCACTGGGGCCTCTACAACACCAAGGACCCGGCGGCCGTGCGGGCCGCCCACGCGGAGCTGACCACGTTGGCCGAGCAGGGCCTGGTGCGCCCGCTGGTGAGCGAGCGGCTGCCCTTCGAGCAGGCGGCGGACGGCGTGCAGCGGGTCGTCGAGGGGAAGACGACCGGCCGCGTGGTGGTCGTGCTCTGACGGCATGGCCACCACCGACGGTGCCCCCGGGAGCGACTCTCCCGGGGGCACCGTCGTGTGCGGGGCTCAGGCCGGCAGGTCCACCAGGTCGGCCAGGGCGGACCGGTACCGGGCGGGGGTGCCCAGTGCCAACTGGTCGGCCTTGGCGCGCTTGAGGAACAGGTGGGCCGGGTGCTCCCAGGTCATCCCGATCCCGCCGTGCAGCTGGATGCACTCCTCCGCCGCGCGCACCGCCACCGTGCCGCAGTGCGAGGCGGCCACCGCGACCAGCACCGGCGCGTCCGCCGCCCCGTTCGCCAGCGCGTCGGCCGCCGCCCGGGCCGTCGCCCTGGCCCCCACCACCTCCAGCCAGAGGTCGGCCAGCCGGTGCTTGAGCGCCTGGAACGAGCCCACCGGGCGGTTGAACTGGCGCCGCTCGCGCAGGTAGTCGACCGTGCTCGCCAGACACCACTCGGCGATCCCGAGCTGCTCGGAGGCGAGCAGCCCGGCCCCGGTGCGCAGCGTCCGCGCCAGCACCGCGGGGTCCTCGGTGAGCAGGTGGGCCGGGGCGCGCTCGAAGGCGAGGTCGGTGAGCGGGCGGGTCAGGTCCAGCGAGGTGCGCGCGGTGCGGGTGAAGCCGCGCTCCACCAGGTACAGCGCGCCGCCCTCGACCGGGACCACCAGCAGGTCGGCCGCGGTCGCGTCGGCGACCGAGGTGACCCGCCCGCTGAGCGTGCCGCCCTCCACCCGCACCGTGGGGCGGTGCTCCCAGCTGGAGAACGGGACGGCCAGCGTGCCGGTGCGGGCGCCGCTCGCCAGCTCCGCCACCCGCTCGCTGCCCGCCGCCAGCAGCGCGGTGGTGGCCAGCACCGCGCTGCCCAGGAACGGCACCGGGGCCAGCGAGCGGCCCAGCTCCTCCAGCACCACCGCGCTCTCGCGCAGCGAGGCGCCGGCGCCGCCGGCCGCCTCCGGCACCTGCAGCCCGGCAGTGCCCAGCTCGGCGGCGAGCGCGTGCCACAGCGCGGGGTCGTGCAGGGCCGGGTCGTGCGGGTCCGGGTCGTGCTGGTCCGGGCCCGCCAGCCGGCCCGGCAGGGCGGCCACCGGGCTGCGGTCGGTGAGCAGCGCGCGCACGCTGGCCCGCAGCTCCTCCTCGATCTCGGTGTACAGCAGGTTCACCGCGCCAGCTCCTTCCACGGGACGTCCTTGTCCGTGCGCGGCTCGGGCGGCAGTCCCAGCACCCGTTCGGCGATGATGTTGCGCAGGATCTCGCTGGTGCCGCCCTCGATGCTGTTGCCCTTGGCGCGCAGGTAGCGGTAGCCCGCCTCGCGGCCGGTGAAGTCCACCAGCTCGGGGCGCACCATCGTCCAGTCGTCGTAGCCCAGGCCCGCCTCGCCGAGCAGTTCGACCTCGAAGCCGGTCAACTCCTGGGCGAGGCGGGCGAAGGCGAGCTTGCCGCCGGCCCCCTCGGGACCGGGCTGGCCGGCCGCCAGCTGCTGGCGCAGCCGCTCGCCGGTCAGCCGCAGCACCTCGGCGTCCACCCAGTGCCGCAGCAGCCGCTGGTGCAGCTCGGCGGTGCGCAGCTCGGGGTGGGTGCGCCAGGTCCGGGCGACGATGCCGATCAGGCCGCCCTCGCGGGGGGTGGCCTGGCCGCCGATCGAGACCCGCTCGTTGTTGAGCGTGGTCTGGGCGACCTGCCAGCCCTCGCCGACGGCGCCGAGCCGGTCGGTGTCGGGGATCCGCACGCCGGTCAGGAACACCTCGTTGAACTCGGCCTCACCGGTGATCTGACGCAGCGGACGGACCTCGACGCCGGGGTCGGTCATGTCGCAGACGAAGTAGGTGATGCCGCGGTGCTTGGGGACGGCGGGGTCGGTGCGGGCGACCAGGATGGCCCAGCGGGCGGTGTGCGCGCTGGAGGTCCAGACCTTCTGGCCGTCCACCGTCCAGACGCCGTCGGTGCCGGGCAGGGCGCGGGTGGCCAGCGCCGCCAGGTCGGAGCCGGCGCCGGGCTCGCTGAAGAGCTGGCACCAGACCTCCTCGCCGGTCCACAGCGGGCGCAGCCAGCGGCGCTGCTGCTCGGAGGTGCCGTAGCGCAGGATGGTGGGGGCGGCCATGCCCAGACCGATGCCGATCCGACGCGGGTCGTTGTCGGGCGCGCCGGCGGCCGCCAGTTCGGCGTCCACCACGGCCTGCAGGGCGCGCGGGGCGCCGAGTCCGCCGAGTCCGACGGGGAAGTGCACCCAGGCCAGGCCGGCGTCGAAGCGGGCGCGCAGGAAGTCGAGTGCGTCGACGTCCTGTGTGGCGGCGCCGTTCGGCCAGGCTTCCGTGAGCAGTGCTCGTACTCGAGAGCGCAGCTCATCGACGAGATCGGTGCTCACGGGATCAGTGCTTACAGGCTCGCTCATCCCTGGTACTTCCTCAGCTCACGGCGGGCCAGCGAGCGGCGGTGCACCTCGTCCGGGCCGTCGGCCAGCCGCAGCGTGCGGTTGCCGGCCCAGAGCTGGGCGAGCGGGGTGTCCTGGCTGACCCCCGCCGCGCCGTGCGCCTGCACGGCCTTGTCCAGGATCCACTCCACGGTCTGCGGCACCACGATCTTGATCGCCTGGATCTCGGTGTGCGCCCCCTTGTTGCCCACCGTGTCCATCAGCCAGGCGGTCTTGAGCACCAGCAGCCTGGCCTGCTCGATCCGCACCCGGGACTCGGCGATCCAGTCCTGCACCACGCCCTGCGCGGCCAGCGGTCGGCCGAACGCCACCCGCTCCCCGGCCCGCCGGCACATCAGTTCCAGCGCCCGCTCGGCCATGCCGATCGCGCGCATGCAGTGGTGGATCCGCCCCGGGCCCAGCCGCGCCTGGGCGATCGCGAAGCCGGAGCCCGGCTCGCCGATCAGGTTGCCGGCCGGCACCCGGACGTCCTCGAAGAGCACCTCGGCGTGCCCGCCGTGGTCGCGGTCGTCGTAGCCGAAGACCGTCATGCCGCGCCGGACCGTCACCCCCGGGGTGTCACGCGGCACCAGGATCATCGACTGCTGCCGGCGCGGGTCGCCGTCCGGGTCGGTCTTGCCCATCACGATGAAGACCGCGCACGCGGGGTTCATCGCCCCGGTGATGTACCACTTGCGGCCGTTGACCAGGTACTCCTCGCCCACCCGCTCGATCCGGGTCTCGATGTTGCTCGCGTCCGAGGAGGCCACCTCCGGCTCGGTCATCGCGAACGCCGAGCGGATCTCACCGGCCAGCAGCGGCTCCAGCCACTGCTTGCGCTGCTCCTCGTCGCCGAACTGCTCCAGCAGCTCCATGTTCCCGGTGTCGGGGGCCGCGCAGTTGGTCGCGGCCGGCGCCAACTGGATGCTGCGGCCGGTCAGTTCCGCCAGCGGGGCGTAGCCGAGGTTGGGCAGCCGGTGGAAGAGGTTCCACAGGTCGCGCTCCCTGGCCCGCTGCTGCAGCTCGCGCACGATCGCCGGGGTCGCCCACGGATCGCGGGCGGGGTCGGCCAGTTCGGCCGCCAGGACCGGCTCGGCCGGGTAGACGTACTCGTCCATGAAGGCGCTGAGCCGCGCGTGCAGTTCCCCGGTGGCGGCGTCGAAGGCGAAGTCCATCAGTGCTCCTTGAGTGCGGTCAGGCCGTGCTCGACGAAGAGCGGGACCAGCGCGCCGACCCGGTCGAAGCCGGCCCCGACCGTGCGTCCCTGGCCGTAGCGGAAGTGGATGCCCTCCAGCACCACGGCGAGCTTGAACGAGGCGAAGGCGACGTACCAGTGGACCTGCGCCACGTCCCGCCCCGAGCCGGCGGCGTAGCGCTCGATCAGCTCGGCGCCGCCCGGGAACCCGGGGGCCAGCGCCACGCCCGGCAGCACCCCGGCGAAGCGGCCGGCGAGTTCGGTGTACATCACCAGCAGCCCGAGGTCGGTCAGCGGGTCGCCCAGGGTGGACATCTCCCAGTCCAGCACCGCGGTGATCCGGTCGTCCTCGCCGACCAGCACGTTGTCGAGCCGGTAGTCGCCGTGCACCAGCGCGGGGGCGGGGGAGTCGGGCAGGGTCGCCCCGAGCCGCTCGCGCAACTCCTCGATGCCCGCCACCTCGCGGCTGCGCGAGGCGTCCAACTGCTTGCCCCAGCGCTGCACCTGCCGGGCCAGGAAGCCCTGCGGGCGCCCGAAGTCGGCCAGGCCGACTTCCTGCGGGTCGATGGCGTGCAGTGCCACCAGGGTGTCGACCAGGTGGTCGGCCAGCGCGCGCACCCGCACCGGTCCGAGTGCGGCCAGCGCCGCCGAGTCGCGGTGCGCGGTGCCGTCCACGAACTCCATCAGGTAGAACGGCGCGCCGATCACCTCCGGGTCCTCGGTCAGCCGCACCGTGCGCGGCACCGGCACCGGCGAGCCGTGCAGGGCGCCGATCACCCGGTACTCGCGGGCCATGTCGTGGGCGGTGGCCAGCACGTGCCCCAGCGGCGGCCGGCGCAGCACCCAGCGCTCGGTGCCGTCGGTCAGGCGGTACGTCAGGTTGGAGCGGCCGCCCTCGATCAGCTCGGCGGTCAGCGCTCCGGTGCCCAGGTGGGCCTGGAGCCTGGCGAGGTCGAGTCCGGGGGGATTGTCGGTCATGGCATCCTCGGGGAGTGAGACTGACTAAGCGCTTGCTTAGCCTCTCGCTCGCGCGGAAGGATGTCAACGGCACGCGAAGCGCACGCGAAGGCCGCGCCCACCGGGAGGTGGACGCGGCCTTCGGGCGCGGTGGCGGCGGCGGTCAGTGGCCGTCAGTGGCCGTCGGAGCGCTTGCGGTGCAGCACGAAGGTCTCCAGCGGGCTGATCGCCCCGTCCGGCTGGGCCACCCGGTAGTAGGTGACGTGGATGCTGGTGGTCGCACCCGGCCTGGTGCCCGGGTCCACGGTGAAGGCGGCGAAGCCGTAGGAGTGGTCCAGGTCCCGCACGCCGACCCACGGCGCGTCCTCGTAGACGTAGACCGGGGTGCGCTTGCCGTTGCCGCCCACCGCGCCGACGCCGGTGATCACCTTGGCCTTGGCGGGCGCGAAGAACTTGCTGTTGGTCGGCGAGGAGGTGCCGCCGCCGCCGAGCACCATGTGCACGGTGCCCTGCGAGGTGTCGATCACGTCGGTGGCGGTGGCCACCGGGTTGGGGGTGAGCGTCTCGGAGCCGGAGACCGTGCCGCGCACCGGGTGCGAGCGCTCGTAGTCGTGCTCGTGGCCGCAGACCACCAGGTCCACCTGGTAGCGGTCGAAGAGCGGTCCCCACTGCTCGCGGATCCCGCGGTCGGCGCCGTTGGCGTCCGAGGAGCTGATCACCACCTGGTGCATGCAGACCACCACCCAGTCGATCGAGCGGTCGGCCCGGGCCCGCAGGAGGTCCTGCTCCAGCCAGGCGCGCTGGGCGCCGCCGCTGTAGCCGTGCACGTAGTTGTCGCCGGCGTCCTGGTAGGCCACGTCGTCGTTCTGCAGCACCACCACGTGCACCGAGCCGACGGTGAAGGAGTACCACAGGCCCTTGGTCTCCGCGTCGCCGCCGTTGTCCGGCAGGTCGAAGCGGGTCTGGAAGGCGGAGAAGCCGATCGGGCCGTTGGCCTTCTCGTTCTCGTGGTTGCCGGCCGCCGGCATCCACGGCCGGTAGCGCGCGGAGCGGGTGTTGTTGGCGAAGAAGCCCTGCCAGGTGCGCAGCCGGTCGGGGGAGATGTTGGCGTAGCAGAGGTCACCGTTGAGCAGGTGGAAGAGCGGGTCGACCTGCTCGATGCCGGCCACGATGTCCGCCGAGGCGGGCGAGGCGATGCCGCTGGGCACCGAGGTGTAGCCGCCCTTGCCGTCCGGCTGCCAGGTGGTGTTCGGCACCGCCTGGTCGCCGAAGCTGGTGAAGGTGAACGCCTGGCGCCCGCGCGCGGCGGTGCGGAAGGTGCCCGCGTCCGGGCGGCCGCCGTCGTGCAGCGCGGCGTAGGTGTAGTAGGTGCCGGGGCGCAGGTCCTGCATCCTGGCGTGGTGGGTGTAGACGGTGCGCCCGCTGGCGCCGTCCACGTAGGTGCGGGTGTCGGCCTGCACGCTGCGGCCGTAGCCGCCCTCCAGGGTGCCCAGTTGGACCCGGGGGCGGCGGACCGGGCCGTCCGTGGTCCAGGAGGCGGTCATCTCGCGGGTGGGATCGGCGCCGAAGGTGAGGTGCAGGCCCTCGACGGCCGGTGCGCCGAGCGACTCGGGGCGGGTGAGCAGCAGCGGTGAGCCCGGGCCGGAGGCGTCCGGCGCGGCCTGCGCCGACGGGTCGTCAGCGGCGTTGGCGGTGGCGGCGAGCAGCGGAACGGCGGTCAGTGCCGCGCCGCCCGCGCCGGCCAGGCGAAGGGCCGCGCGACGGCTGACGGCTCCGCCCGCCCCGGTCTGCTCGCGGTCCTCGATGGGCTTGTCCACAGGAACTCCCTCTCGCGTTCGAACGCCGACGGCCGCTCACGCTAGGGCTGTTGACCGCCGTGACGGTGAACGTGACCCGGCCTGTCCCTGAACGCTTGCACCGGTTACAGTGGTGGCATGCGCACTGCACCGCACCCACTGAGCTGGTGGCCGTCCTAGGACGGCCGCGCATACACCGATGCCCTGGGCCGTCCGGACGGACGGCCCTTTTCCGTGCTCTCCACGGCGCGGGCCCCCGCCCGGGTGACCCGCCCCCTGCCAAGGAGAGAACGCGATGACCCTGGTCCTGTCCCCCAGCCGTGTCCTGACCGGCGACCGCCCCACCGGCCCGCTCCACCTCGGCCACTACTTCGGCTCGCTGCAGAACCGGGTGCGGCTGCAGGCCGAAGGCGCCGAGATGTTCGTGGTGGTCGCCGACTACCAGGTGCTGACCGACCGCGACGTGGCCGACCGACTCGGCGAGTACGTCGAGGAGTTGGTCCTGGACTACCTGGCGGTGGGGATCGACCCCGCGCGCACGGTGATCTTCACGCACAGCGCGGTGCCGGCGCTGAACCAGCTGCTGCTGCCCTTCCTCGGCCTGGTCAGCGTCTCGGAGCTGCACCGCAACCCCACCGTGAAGGACGAGATCGCGCACTCGCGGCAGTCGGCGGTCAGCGGCCTGATGCTGACCTACCCCGTCCACCAGGCCGCCGACATCCTCTTCTGCAAGGCCGGCCTGGTCCCGGTCGGCCAGGACCAGCTACCCCACCTGGAAGCCACCCGTACCATCGCGCGGCGCTTCAACGCCCGCTACTCGCAGGGTGGTTCACCGGTCTTCCCGGAACCCGAGGCGCTGCTCTCGCAGGCACCGCTGATCCTGGGCACCGACGGCGGCAAGATGAGCAAGAGCCGCGGCAACGCGATCGCGCTGGGGGCCGACGAGGACGAGACGGCCGCGCTGATCCGCGGCGCGAAGACCGACACCGAGCGGCGGATCGGCTACGACCCGGCGCACCGGCCGGAGGTCTCCAGCCTGCTGCTGCTGGCCGCGCTCTGCCAGGGCCGCGATCCGCACGCGGTGGCCGAGGAGATCGGCGACGGTGGCTCGGCCGGGCTCAAGGCGCTCGTCACCGAGTCCGTCAACGAGCACCTGCGCCCGCTGCGCAAGCGCCGGGCCGAGTTCGCCCAGGACCGCGGCCACCTGCGCCAGGTGCTGGCCGACGGCAACGCCCGGGCCAACGAGGTGGCCGAGGCGACGCTGCGCGAGGTGACCACGGCGATGGGCATGCGGTACTAGGGCGCGTCTTCAAAGTCGCGCCGGGTGCCCGCGGGCCGGTCGGCCCGCGGGCACCTCAGGTGGTCCCCGGTGCCGCATCGGCGGCCTCCTGGTCCTCGGCGTAGGCGATCAGCTTCTGCGGGTCCCAGGCCAGCCGGCCGCTGCGCAGGGCCTCCAGTACCCCTTCGAGCCAGCGCGCCTCCGCCCGGGTCACCGCGTGCAGGTACTCCGTCTCCAGCGAGGTGATCCGCGGCAGCCCGTGCTCCGCCTCGCTCTCCAGGGCCGCCTCCAGGCCGGCCAGCGCCTCGGTGACCAGGCCCAGCCGCCGCTCCAGCGCGCCGCGGATCTCCTCGGGGTCCAGCAGCAGCATGTGCGAGAGCGCCGCGGGGAACTCCGGGAACTCCTGCCGGGGGACGGCCAGCATCTCCACCAGCCACTCGCGCGCGGTCGTCCGGCCGGCGTCGGTGAGCTCGTAGACGGTCCGCTCCGGGTACTGCTGGTCGCGCCCGGTCTCCCGCACCGCGATCAGTCCCGCCGTCAGCAGCCGCTCGATCGTGCGGTACAGGCTGGCGCGCTGCCCGACGTTGACGACCTGGTCCTTGCCCCACTGCCTGATCAGCCGCTGGACCCCGTACGGGTGCAGCGGCTTGTAGTGCAGCAGGCACAGGACGGTCAGGGCGAGCGGAGAGCTGCGGGGCGGTGGCGTCATGACGGCGATACTACTCCCGGGGTCACTAGTTGACGCGCAACTAGTCTCAGTGCAACTATCAAGGGGTCAGCGCGAGAGGCACCAACCTCACGAGGGGATTCATCGACATGTCCACCAGCACGCAGTTCGCCGCCGAGCGCATCCACGTCGACCACGCCGCGACCAGGCGGCTCGGCCGCTGGACCACCGCCGGCCGGTTCGAGGTCCGCGCCCGCAGTGGTTCCGTCCAGCTCGACCTGCGCTCGCCGGACCTCCCCGACGAGCTCGAACTCCACCTCGACCTGCGCCGCTCCGCGCTTCGGCTGCTGCTCCCCGAGGACGCGGCCCTCGACCAGTGGGGCCTGCAGTGGACCGCCCGGGGCCGGGTCAAGGACGGCCAGGCGCCGCAGGCGGCCGGCACCCGCCTGGTCCGGCTGGTCGGGGCGGCCGAGAACAGCGAGATCCGGATCCACCGCGGCGGGGTGGCGATCGTCTCCGCGATGCTGTCGCGCGAGTACCTCCAGGACCTGCGCGCCGCCCGCGCGGCCGGCCGCTACCCGACCCTCGACGACCCGGCGCGCCGGGCCGCCTGAGCGAACCCGTACCCGCCCCCGGAGCAACCGGAAGGAGAGCGTCACCATGAACTCCCGTGTCCGTACCGCCCTGGTGATCGGCGGCGGCATCGCCGGCCCGGTCACCGCGATGGCACTGCAGCAGGCCGGGATCGAGGCCACCGTCCACGAGGCGCACCCGGCCGGCGCCCAGGACCGGACCGGCGGCGGGCTCAGCCTGGCCCCCAACGGCCTGGACGCCCTGGACCTGATCGGCCTGGGGTCGCTGGTGCGGCCACTGGGCCGGCCGATGACGGGCATCGTCCTGCAGGACTGGGCGGGCCGGCGGCTGGCCGAGTTCGGCAACCCGCCCGGCGTCCCGCCGATGCAGTTCCTCTGGCGCGCGGAGCTGTACCGGGCGCTGTCCCAGGAGGCGGCCCGGCGCGGGATCCGCACCGCGTACGACCGACGGCTGGTCGGCGCGGTGCAGGGCCCGGACGGCGTCACCGCCCACTTCGCCGACGGCAGCTCGGCCGAGGCCGACGTGCTGATCGGCGCCGACGGCATCCGCTCCACCGTCCGGACCCTGATCGACCCGAACGCGCCGGACCCGCGCTACGCCGGCCTGATCAGCTTCGGTGCCCGGGTGCACGATCCGGCGGTGGCGTCCACGGCCGGGAAGATGCCGATGAGCTTCGGCAAGCGCGCCTTCTTCGGCTACCAGGTCTTCGAGGGGCACGACGCCGTCTGGTTCGCGAACGTGCCCCGGCGCGAGCCGACGACGCTCGCCGAGGTCCGGCGCACCGCGCCCGCCGACTGGCTGCGCCAGCTGGCCGATCAGTTCGCCCAGGACCGCACCCCCGCAACGGAGTTGATCCGGGCAACCGACCCGGACGAACTGCTGCTGGTCGGCCCGATGGAGCTGATGCCCACCGTGCCGGCCTGGAGCGGCGGCCGGCTGGTCCTGGTCGGCGACGCGGCGCACGCCCCCTCCTCCAGCTCCGGCCAGGGCGCCTCGCTCGCGATCGAGAGCGGCATCCAACTGGCCCGGGCGCTGCGCGACCTGCCCTACGAGCGGGCGTTCGCGGCCTACCAGGGGCTGCGCCGGCCGCGGGTCGAGAAGATCATCGCCGCGACGACCCGCAAGAACAGCGCCAAGGCGGCCGGCCCGGTGGGCCGGCAGCTGAACGCGCTGGCGCTGCGGATCTTCTCCAGGCTGGTGCGGCCCGAGAAGATGGCCTGGATGTTCGAGCACCGGATCGACTGGTCGGCGCCGGTCACCGACTGATCGCCCGTGCCGCGCCCGTCGGCGGGCGCCCGACCCACCCCGGACGGTGGATCGGGCTCCCGCCGGCGGGCCGCGGGCAGTACCGGCTGTCCGCGGCGTTCTGCACGGCCGCCGAGGCCGCGTGGTGCAGCGTCCTGGTCGCGGTCCTGCCGCCCAGCCCGGTGACCTTGACGGTGAGGTCCGCGTAGCCGACACCGTGCGCCGCGAACAGCGGCACCGCTCGTCCGTGTCCCGTCGTCTCAGGTCAGCCAGAAGCCCAGCACGGCCAGGGCCAGGCCCGCCAGCAGGAGCAGCGGGCCCGGCAGGTGGTCGACCGGCTTGCGGGCGGCCCGCAGACCGGCCCGGGTGAGCACCACCCCGCCGACGGCGATCAGCAGTCCGACCACGCCGATGACCATGAAGAGGTCACCCCAGCCGCCGTGGTCGTTCTGGCCGCTGTGGAAGATCGCCGCCAGGTCCATCGCGTCCAACGCCTCCCGCTCGTCCTACCGGTGCTACTCGTCCGCGTCCTTGGCCAGGTTCTGCAGATCGGTCTCGATACCGGAGCCCGCAGCGTACACGGCGGTGTTGAGACCGGTGCTGAACCCCTGCTGCAACCCGGCGTCCGCCAGCTTGCCGCGGTCGCTGAGGTTCTTGCCGCCGAAGCTCCCGTTGCGCTCCAGCTCGCCGAAGATCTTGTGGTTGGCGGCGTTGCCGGCCGCGCCGGTGGCGGCGTTGGCGAGCACGTCCTCCCCGAGCACGGTGCCACTGGCGCCGCCCTGCAGGTCGGCGTTGAGCCCGCCGGCGATGTTGCCCAGCGCGCCGTTGAAGGTGGTCCCCATCCGGCCCTCGCCGCTGAGGATCTTGCCCACCGTCCCGGTCAGGTTGGCCCCGCTGGCCAGCGACGCGCCGCCGGCGGTGAACAGCGCCGTGCCGAAGGCGGCCCGGCGCCCGTTGGTCAGGTCCTGGCCGACCGTCACCGGCTGCCCGCTGACGGCCTGTTGGGCCATCGCGCTGCCGCTGTCGGCGACGAAGTTGGTCACGAAGCTCTGCAGGAAGGTCTTGGCGAACTCCCCGCTGAACTTGGCGGCCGAGGTGAGGAACTTCTCGATCACCGCCACCATCTCCTCGGAGAGGCCGGTGAACTTCTCCAGCAGCTCGGTGACCTTCTCGGCGGCCGCGGTGAAGACCTTCACCAGGTCGACGATCTTGGCGACCTTGGCGGCCACCGCCGTGTTGGCCACGATGTCCGACAGGAAGCCGGTGAAGATGGAGAGCGCCGCGCCGGCGATCTCCATCTCGGCGATCTGGACGCCGATGTCGACGATCGACTCGTTGATCCCGTCGATCTGGTCGGCGTAGGTGCGCAGGCCGGTGGCGATCTCGTGGAAGTGGCCCGCGATGTCGTTGATGGCCTTCTTCTGCTCGCCCCAGTGCGCCACGAACGCCGTGTACGCCGGGCCCGACCAGTCCTTCTGGTCCAGCCCGCCGATCGCGAGGTCGACCGCGGCGGTGAGCGCCGTCAGGTCGTCGCCCATGGCGTCCCAGGCCCGGGCTATGGCGCGCAGCTTGCCGCCGTCACCGCCGGGCAGTTCGACCCCGAAGGCCTCCAGGACCTCGACGACCTTCTTGTCGATCCAGCCGTTGACACTCATCGTCGCCCCCTCAGACCGCTCGGCCGACGGACTTGGCGCCCGCCTCCACCGACTGGTCGGTGGAGGCGTAGGAGGCCGCGGTGGCCTTCAGCCGGGTGTCGTTGGCCGCGAGCACCTGGGAGAGCTGCCCGAGCGCCTTGCTGGTGCTGGTGAAGAGCTTGACGTACTGCGCCATCGCCCCGTCGCAGGCGCCGAGCAGCCCGAAGGCCTCCCCGATCTCCGCCGCGCTGCCCGTGAAGGTCGCCGTCTGCTTGGTCAGACCCTGCGACTCCGTACCGAACTTGCCACCCAGGCTGGTCAACGCCGCCGGGTGAACTTGGAACTGTCCGTCCGCCATGTGCTTTTCCCCGTTCGATGCCACTCGTCCAGCTGATCTCCGTCAGCTGATCCGCAGCATCATGCCAGACCGCCCCGAGCGGACCGACAGGGCGGGGCAAGGGAGTTCGGGGCGGCCTCGCTCAGCGCGGCCGGGCGTCCGCCGGTGCCTGGTCCGGGTGGTGGCGGCGGGAGAGGGCGCTGGGCCACCAGAGGTGGCGGCCCAGGTCCATGGTCAGCGCGGTCACCAGGACCGAGCGGACCACCAGGGTGTCCAGCAGCACGCCCAGGGCCACCGCGAAGCCGATCTCCGCGAAGCCGACCAGGGGCAGGGTGCCCAGGACCGCGAAGGTGCTGGCCAGGATCAGGCCGGCCGAGGTGATCACCCCGCCGGTGGCGGCCAGGCCGGCCACCGCGCCGGCCCGGGTGCCCAGGTGGTCGGCCTCCTCGCGGACCCGGGTCATCAGGAAGATGTTGTAGTCGATCCCCAGCGCGACCAGGAAGACGAAGACGAACAGCGGGAACGCCTGGTCCTGGCCCTCGAAGTGGAAGAAGTGCTCGAAGGCGAAGGCGCTGATGCCCAGCGCCGCGGCGTAGGAGAGCACCACGGTGGCGATCAGCACCAGCGGACCGATCACGGCCCGCAGGAGCGCGCCCAGGATCACCAGCACCACGACCAACACCAGCGGGATGATCACCCGGTTGTCGTGCGCGGCGGCCCGGCCGATGTCGAGCAGCACGGCGGCGTTGCCGCCCACCTTGGCGTCGGCGCCCGGCACGGCGTGCACGGCGGTGCGCAGTTGGTCGACGGTGTCCTTGGCGGCCTGGCTGTCGGGCGGCGAGGTGAGGGTGGCCTGGAAGTAGGCCTGACCGTCCTTGACGACCGGCACGGTGGTGCCCGCCACCCCGGCGGGGGGGGGGGGGGCGGGGCGGGCGGGCCGCGACCGAGCCGGCGACCGACTTCGCCGCCGCCCCCGCCGCCGAGGCCCCCGCCGCGGCGCGCACCGCCGGCGCCGGCCCCGCCGCGCTGATCACCGACAGCGGCGCGCCGGTGCCGGCGGGGAAGTGGTCGGCGAGCACCTGCTGGCCGACCACCGAGTCCGGGGTGCTGGTGAAGGTGCCGGCGGTGCTCAGACCGGTCGCGTTGAGCGAGGTCAGGCCCAGCGTGCAGACGACCAGCACCAGGCCGGTGACGATCCACACCTTGCGCGCGCGCCGGCTGATCCAGACCCCCACGTGCGCCCAGCGGCCGGTGCGGGTGGGCTCGGTGGTGCCGTAGTCGGGCCTGACCGGCCAGAAGACCCAGCGCCCCACGATCACCAGCAGCGCGGGCAGCAGGGTCAGCATGGCGAGCAGCGCCACCAGCACGCCGATCGCGCAGACCGGGCCCAGGCCCCGGGTGGAGTTCATCTCGGCGACCAGCAGGCAGAGCATCGAGGCGATCACGGTGGCGGAGCTGGCCAGGATCGCCGGCCCGGCCCGGTGCAGGGCGTACGCCATCGCCTCGTGGCGGTCCTGGTGACGGCGCAGCTCCTCGCGGTAACGGGCGGTCAGCAGCAGGGCGTAGTCGGTGCCGGCGCCCAGCACCAGCACGATCAGGATGCCCGCGCTCTGCGCGTTGACGGTCAGGCCCGCGTGCGCGGCCAGCAGGTAGATCAGCGCCTCGGCGCAGATCAGCGCGACGCCCGCGCAGAGCAGCGGCAGCAGCCAGAGCACCGGGCTGCGGTAGGTGAGCAGCAGCAGGACGATGACCACGGCGACGGTGGCGAACAGCAGCGTGCCGTCGATGCCCTCGAAGGCCTTGGCCTGGTCGGCGCCGACGCCGGCCGGTCCGGTGACGTAGACGGTCATGCCCAGGCTGTGCGAGCTCGCGGTCGCCTGCAGGCTGTCCACGGCGGGCTTGAGGTTGTTCCAGCCGCCGGAGCCGATGCCGATCGGGACCACGGTCTGCATCGCCTGCCCGTCGGGGGAGAGCTGCGGGCCCACGATCGGCGGCACCACGTGCGGCGCGCTCGCGAAGGCGAGGGCGTCCTGGGTGGCCTTGGCCCGGTCGGCCGGGGTGATCCCGCTGGTGCGCTGGTAGACCACGACGGCCTGGGCGGTCTCCACGGGCTGGAAGGTGCGCTGCTCGTTGAGGACCACCGTCGACTCGGCCTTGCCGGGCAGCCAGCTGGAGGCCTGGTTGTCCTCGGCGCCCATCAGCTTGCCCGCCAGCGGGCCCGCCACGACCAGCAGCAGGACCCACAGGCCCAGCACCACCCACTTGCCGCGGCGCCCGCAGGGCAGCGCGGCCAAGGCGGCCAGGCGCCCGGTGGGCGGCGGGCCGCTGCGCGCACCGCCGGTCGGCGGGTGGCTCGGGGGTGGGGTGGGGGTTCCGGACGCAGTCATCGCGCGCCCCTCTCACGGGGACCTGTCTCGGCACTCCTGTCCAGCGTGCCACCGGGGCCGCGCGCCGTCCTGCGGGGGAGCGGCGGCCACCGCGCGGCCTACGCCGTCACCGACGCCACCGGCTACGCCGTCACCGGCACCGCGGACCGCGCGGCCTCGGCCCGCAGGGCCTTCAGCAGCCGCACGTCGGGGGCGTGGCCGAAGCCGGGCGCGGCGCTGCGGTCGGGGGTCTCCAGGATCAGCGGCACACCGGCGGTCGCCGGGTGCGCCAGCAGCTCGCGGAAGGCGTCGGCGCCGATGTGCCCGTCCCCGATGTTGGCGTGCCGGTCCTTGCGGGCGCCGACCACGTCCTTGGAGTCGTTGGCGTGGATCAGCCGCAGCCGCCCGGGGCCGATCGCGGCCTCCAGCGCGGCCAGGGCGCGGCCCATCCCGCCGGGCGCGGCCAGGTCGTGGCCGGCCGCGAAGGCGTGGCAGGTGTCCAGGCAGACGCCGACCCGGGGGTGGTGGTCCAGCGCCTGGGCGTACTCGGCCAGTTCCTCCATCCGCGAGCAGAGCGAGCGGCCCTGGCCGGCGGTGGGCTCCAGCAGGAGCCAGGGCGCCTCGTCGCCGAGCCGGTCCAGCTCGTCCAGCAGCGGGCGCAGGTCGCTGCGGACCTGGCCCAGCGCCTCGGCCCGGCGCGAGCCGCCGCCGGGCGCGGTGCCGACCGCGGAGCCGGTGTGCACCACCACGCCCAGCGCGCCGATCGCCGCCCCGCGCAGCAGCGAGTGGCGCAGCGAGTGGGTGGAGCGCTCGCGGGTGGCGGGGTTGTCGGAGCCGAAGTTGATCAGGTACGGGGCGTGCACATAGGCCGGCAGCCCGCGCTCGGCGCAGACCTCGCGGAACGCCGCGTCGGCGGCCGGGTCCCCGGCCGGGGTGGCCCAGCCGCGCGGGTTGGCGACGAAGACCTGCACGGCCTCGCCGCCGATCTCGTCGTTGTAGGCGATCCCGGTGCCGACCAGGCCGCGGCCGGCCACCGGGACGTGCGCCCCGATCGGGTTGCGCGGGGGCGTTGCGGCGGGGGCGGCGGTCGGGCGGTCGGTGCTGGTCACCCCCCGAGGGTGCCACAGGCCCCGCCGCGCCCCGGACGCGGCCGAGGCTGCCTCCTGGAGACGGCCGAGGCCGCCCCCCGCAAGGACGGGGGACGGCCTCGGCCGCGTGCGCGGGCGGTCAGGTGTCAGCTGACGGTGTAGCTGTACGGGATCGCCGCCAGGACGGACCCGGAGATCGGCAGCTGGCTGTTCGCGGTGAGCGTGCCGCCCGGCCCGGAGACCAGGAACAGCGTGCCGTGCACGACGGTGCCCTTGGCGCCCTGCGGCGTCACGGTCACCTGCAGGCTGCCGGTGGCGCCGGGCTGGACGGTCACCGGGGTGACGGCCGGGGCCGAGGCGTTGTAGGCGAGCGCGAACGGGTCACCGGTGCTGGAGGTCAGCGCCGGGTCGAACGCCAGGGTGTGCGCCGAGGCGCTCAGCTGCGAGGAGCCGGCCGGCGCGCCCGAGGTCGGGAACGGGCCGATCTGCTGGACGTAGGTGCTCCAGAAGCCCGAGGCGACCGGCTGCGCGGCGCTGGCGTCGTCCTTGACCACCGAGATGGTCGAGCCGTCCTGGGCCTTCTTCAGGTCGCCGAAGATGTCGGGCGAGCCGGTCGGGCCGTTGAGCTCGAACTGCGCCGGGGTGGTGGAGGCCGCCACACCGGTCAGCCTGTCGGTGCCCGGGGGCACCAGGAAGCCGGGCACCACGGAGCTGGTGCTCAGCGGGAGGGTGACGGTGGCGGAGGTGCCCAGCGGCACCAGCGGCAGGTCGACCCGGTTGCCGAGCCGCGCGTCGGTCTGCACCTGCTGCACGGCGGTGGTGTTGTTGGTGTAGTGCACCGTCAGCGCCACCGGCTTGCCGGCGGGCAGCCTGGTGGCGGCGCTGTTCGGCAGACCGGGCGCGGCGGCCTGGTCCTGGTTCAGGCCGACGGTGCCGGTGAACGCCTGGTCGAGCTCGGCGCCGCTGACCGGGTTGAGGACCACCAGCACGAAGCGCCAGCGGCCCGCGACCGGGTTGACGGTGGTGGCCGAGACGCCCGCGGTGGTGGCGGTGATCGCCCCCGAGCCGTCCAGGATCGCGTTGCTCTCGGAGTCCACCGGAGTGCCGTTGGGGCTGACCAGCACGCCCTGCAGGAGCAGGTTCGGGTCCTGCGCGAGGGTCAGGCCGGCCCGCAGGTCCTTGGTGCCGGCCGGGACGTCGAAGGCCCAGGCGTTGGACTGCGCGGGCGAGAAGGAGCGGGCGTTGCCACCGGTGATGGTGCCGGTGAAGGTGCCGCTGCCGCCGCTCACGTCGACCAGGCTGCGCAGCACGACCGGCACGCTGGTGGTGCGGCCGTTGGAGCTGGAGACCACGACCGACTCGCTGGCGTCGCCGCCGGTGGCCGGGGTGGTGAGCTGGACGTGCAGGGTCTTGGTCTGACCCGGCGCCAGGGTGGTGGCCTGCGGGCCGACCGCGCCGGCCGGGACGGCCTTCTGGGTGGCGGTGTCGAGCAGCACCGGGCCGGTGAAGCCCTTGCTGCCGGCCGGGGTGTAGAGGACCGCGGTCCACTCACCGGCGACCGGGGCCGGGACGTCGACGAAGCCGAAGTTCGGCGAGACCGCGCCGCCCTGCGGGCGGGTGTTGGTCTCGAAGCGGCCCGAGGGGTCGAGCAGGGTCATCCGGACCACCGGGGTGACGGTGTTGCTGCCCGAGGCCTGCGGTGCGCCCTGCCAGGCGATCGAGGCGGCGAGGCGGTCGGCGCCGGCGGGCACGGTGAACTTCACCTGGTGCGAGACCCAGGGCGCGCCGTTGGTGGCGTAGGGGAACTGCGGGTCGGTGCCGGAGTTGATCTGGACCGTCTGCTGCGCGTCACCCAAGGGCACGAAGGTGCGGGTGGTGGCGCTGACCGTCTGGGCGTTGCTGCCCGTGTTGACGACGGTCACGTCCGCGGTGTGGGTCGAGCCGGCCTGGCCGGTGATGTCGATCTGACCGGTGGTCACCGCGACGGTGTTGCCGCCCTGCGCGCCGGTGGGGCTCTGGTAGCCGCGGGCGGCCTCGGCCGCGCCGCGCACGTTGAGCAGACCCGCGCCCTGCTCCTGGGCCGGCAGACCCAGGTCCTGGGCGGTGCCGGTGAGGAACTTCTTGACCAGCGCCGGGGTGGGCGAGGCGCCGTTGTGGCCGTCGCGGTAGGCCTGGATCACCACGGCCGCCGCGCCCGCGGTCAGCGGGGCGGACTGGCTGGTGCCGCCGAACGGCTGGATGCCGCTGCCCTGGCCGTTGAAGTTGCTGCACTCCTGGTAGATCGAGGTGTCCGGGCCGCAGAGCGCCCAGTCCGCCTCACCGGGGGCGACCAGGTCGACGGTCCGCCCGGCCTGCGTGACACCGCCCGAGGAGAGCGCCGAGATCCGGTTGTCCGCCCAGGTCCCGTTGGAGAACTGGAAGGCCGCGTAGCCGCTCTGGGCGTACGACTGGTTGTCCGTCGAGGCCCCGGTCGAGATCACGTTGGGGTCGGTGGAGGGGGTGCCGATGGTGCCGTTGATGCCCGCGTCGCCGCTGGAGACCGTCACCGTGACGCCGGCCTTGGCGGCCTGGTCGTTGAAGAGCGAGATGGTGTCGTGCGCGCTGCTGTCCGGGGTGACGTTGCTGCCGAAGGACTCGTTGAGCACGTCGACGTGCGCGACCGAGACCGCGTAGTCGATGGACTGCAGGATCGCCGAGTTCGGGAAGAGGTTGCCACCGGCCTTGAGGGCCACCAGCGAGGCGCCGGGGGCGATGCCCTCGATGCGGATGGTGCAGCCGGCGGGCAGCGGGTGGCTCGGGTTGACGAACTGCGACAGGTCGTAGCTGGTGCGGCCCTGGGCGATCATCGCCGAGGCGTCACCGAAGGCCTCCGCCGCACCGCTCGGGGCGAAGTAGCCGTCGCCCGAGAAGTCCTGGTAGTCGACGACCGCGTGCGAGCCGTCGGCCCGGATGAAGTCCGGGTTGTTCGGGTCCAGGCCGTCCGCGATGAAGGCGACCTTGACGCCGGTGCCGTCGGCGATCTCGTGGGCGCCCGGGTGGCCGGGGGTGCTCTCGACCTGGGTCGAGAAGAGCGCCTCGGGCTCCAGCAGCGGCTTGGCCGGGTCGCTGGGGCAGACCGCGTTCGGGTCCTGGGTGGCGGCCGCGGCGCCGGCGGCCGGGGCGGCCGAGGGCTTGGCGGCGCCGGCCGGGGCCTTGCCGGCGGCGGGGGTGGCGGCAGCCGGTGCGGTGACCTTGACGCTCTGGTCGGCGACCACCGAGGCGACCGCGGGGTCGGCCGCCAGCGCGGCGCGCAGCGCGGGGCTGACGGTGGCCGAGAAGGCGTTGCCGACCACGAAGCTCTTGACGTCGGTACCGCCGTTCGCCTTCACCTTGGCGAGCAGCGGCGCCTGCGCGGAGGCGGCCTGCTTCTTGCGGGCGTCCAGGTGACCGGAGTCGGCCGGGGCGCTGGGGAGCTGGTCCTTGAGGATCACGATCACCGGGGCCGGCGCGCCGCTGTCCGAGGCCGCGAGGGCGCTCGGGGCGGAGGCGAACGGGGTGCCACTGGCGCTGGTCCCGAAGGCCAGGACCAGGGAGGCGGCGGTGAGCGTGACGGCTGCGAGCTGCGGTTTACGCCAGCCGATCATGAACATCCCTTCGTCTGATAAGACGTCAGGGGACGTGGCCAGAGCGCGCGTACCGGGGTCGGACGCACGCGTGCCTCTGGAACGCCCGTCCCGACAAGCTCACGCATTCCAGCGTATTGGCGCCCTGGGGACAAGAGGTCGGCGACCATGGACGTGGACATGGAGCGGAGTTGATTGTCCGATAGACGGACAATTGCAGATCGGATGGGTGCTGACGACGCGACGCGCCGCGTGATAGTTATGAAGATCGCAATGTCAGCTGATGGACAATCAGGTCATGGGCAGGTAAAGGGGGATGGGACGATCCCGGCCGTATGCCCGCACGGGGCCCGGCAGCGGAGCATCCGCCCGAATCGCCCGCCGGCCGCCGCGTCGCGCGGGCGGCGGCGGGATATACCCACCGACATGACCCTCCATCACAGCAGCACCATCCCCGACGCGTTGACCCGCGCCGCCGCCCGCGCGCCCGAGCGCGTCGCGCTGCACTTCGCGGACCGCAGCTGGACCTACCGCGCGCTCGACGAGGCCGTCACCCGCGCCGCCGGGCGGCTGCTCGCGGCGGGCCTGCGCCCCGGCGAGCGGGTGGCCGCGCTCGGCCGCAACTCCGACGGCTACCTGCTGCTCTTCCTGGCCTGCGCCCGGGCCGGCCTGGTGCACGTACCCGTCAACCACCACGCCACCGCCGCCGAGCTGCACTACTTCGTCGAGCAGTCGCAGAGCGCCGCGCTGCTGCACGACGCCGAGTACGCCGAGCGGGTGGCCGCGCTGGCGCCGACCCCCGCGCTGCGCCACCGGGCCACCCTGGAGGAGCTGCGGGAGGCCTGCGCGACCGGTCCGCTGCCCGAGGTGACGGTGCCGGTGCGCGACGAGGACCTGGTCCAGCTGCTCTACACCTCGGGCACCACCGGCGCCCCCAAGGGCGCGATGATGACCCACCGCGCCCTGCTCCACCAGTACCTGTCCTGCATCGTCGCGCTGGACCTGCGCGAGCAGGACCGCCCGCTGCACGCGCTGCCGCTCTACCACTCGGGTCAGCTGCACGTCTTCCTGCTGCCCTACCTGCTGCTCGGCGCGGTCAACCACCTGGTGGTGGCGCCGGAGCCGACCGACCTGCTGGGCCGGCTCGGCCGCGAGGCGATCACCAGCTTCTTCGCCCCGCCCACCGTGTGGACCGCCCTGGAGGCGCACCCGGACTTCCGGGCCACCGACCTGGGCGCGCTGCGCAAGGCCTACTACGGCGCCTCGATCATGCCCGCCCCGGTGCTGGCCCGCCTGCGTGAGGCGCTGCCCGCCACCGGCTTCTACAACTGCTTCGGCCAGTCCGAGGCCGGCCCGCTGACCTGCGTGCTGCGCCCCGAGGAGCACGCGGAGCGCCCCGACTCGGCCGGCCGCCCGGTGCTCTTCGTGGAGGCCAGGGTGGTGGACGAGGCGGGCGCCGAGGTGGCGCCCGGCGAGGTCGGCGAGATCCTCTACCGCTCGCCGCAGCTGTGCACCGGCTACTGGGACAAGCCGCAGGAGAGCGCGGAGGCCTTCGACGGCTCCTGGTTCCACTCCGGCGACCTGGTGCGGCGCGACGCCGACGGGTACGTCTTCGTGGTCGACCGGCTCAAGGACGTGATCAACACCGGCGGCGTGCTGGTCGCCTCGCGCGAGGTCGAGGACGTGCTGTACGGGCATCCGGCGGTGCGTGAGGCCGCCGTGATCGGTCTGCCGCACCCGCGCTGGATCGAGGCGGTCACCGCCGTGGTGGTGGCCCACCGTCCGGTGACCGCCGAGGAGTTGATCGCCTACGCGGGGGAGCGGCTGCCGGCCTTCAAGGCCCCCAAGGAGGTGCACTTCGCCGACGAGCTGCCGAAGAACGCGGCCGGCAAGCTGCTCAAGCGCGAACTGCGCGAGCGCCTGACCGGCTCGGCGGCGCGCTGGCAGAACTGAGCGCGCCGGCCGCCGCGCGGCGGGTGTCCGGGGTCGGGCGGGCGGCGCGGGCGGGCGCTCAGCCCGGGCTGCCCAGCGGCAGCTCCAGCTCGAACCAGACCACCTTGCCGGTGCGGGTGCTGCGGCTGCCCCAGCGGTGCGCCAGCTCGTTGACCAGGTGCATCCCGCGCCCGCCCTCGTCGTCCTCCAGGGCGCGGCGCATCCGCGGGGCGTGGCTGTCGACGTCGGCGACCTCCACCGTCAGCGCCTGGTTGCGGAAGAGCCGCAGCTGGGTCGGCGCGCCGGCGTGCACCATGGCGTTGGTGATCAGCTCGCTGGTCAGCAGCTCGGTCTGGTCGACCAGTGCGGACAGGTCCCAGTCGGCCAGCACGCGCCGGGCGAAGCGCCGGGCGTGACCGACCAGCGCGCGGTCCCCGTAGAGCGGGAGGGTGGCGATCTTGTCCGGCCCGATCGGCCGGGCCCTGGCCATGATCAGCGCGATGTCGTCCTCCCGGTCGCCGGTGACCAGCTTGGCCAGCGCCGCGTCGCAGGTGCGCTCCAGGGTGCCGGGCGCGTCGGCCACCGTGCGGCGCAGCAGCTCCAGACCGGCGTCCAGGTCGCGGTCGCGGCGCTCGATCAGGCCGTCCGTGCAGAGCACCACCAGACCGTTCTCCGGCAGCGCGAACTCCACGCTCTCGAACGGCACCCCGCCCACCCCCAGCGGGGCCCCGGCGGGCAGGTCCAGCACCCGCAGCGCGCCGCCCGGGTCGGTCACCAGCGGCGGCAGGTGGCCGGCCGAGGCGGCGGTGCAGGTCCGGTCGACCGGGTCGAGCACCACGCAGACGCAGGTGGCGGCCTGGCCCTCGCTGACCGTCTCGGCGGCCTCGTCCAGCCGCCGCAGGACCCGCGAGGGGTCCATGTCCAGGGTGATCAGCGTCCTTGCCACGGTACGCAGTTGGCCCATGGTGGCGGCCGCCCGCAGCCCGTGCCCGGTGACGTCGCCGACCACCAGGGCGACCCGGCCGCAGGAGAGCGGGACCACGTCGAACCAGTCGCCGCCGACCTCGCTGAGCTGGCTGGCCGGCAGGTAGCGGTAGGCGATCTCCAGGCCCGGCGGGCGGTGGATCTCCTGCGGCAGCAGGCTGCGCTGCAGGGTCAGCGCGGTGTCCCGCTCGCGCCGGTAGAGCCGGGCGTTGTCCATGCAGACCGCGGCCCGGGCGGCCAGCTCCTCGGCCAGCGCCACGTCCGCGGGCCCGAACGGCTCGGGGTTGCGCGAGTACGGGTTGTTCAGCCGCATGAACTCCGCCCCGCCCAGCACCCGCCCGCGTGCCACCAGCGGGACCATCAGGTACGAGTGCAGGCCGGAGTCCAGCGAGGGCTGGATCCGGTCGGGCGAGGCGACGATCCGCGCCAGGCTCTCCTCGGTCACCTGCGCCACCAGGATCGACCGGCCGCTGCGCAGGCTCTGCGCGTACAGCTGCGCGGACTGCGAGGTCTCGCCCACCTGGTCGGCCGCCCCGGTCAGCGTTCCGCCCGGGCCTATCTCGCCGACCGCCACCGCCCGCATGGTGGCCGAGCCGGAGGGCGGCACCATCGGCATCTCGTCGCCGGCCAGCACGGTGTCCAGCAGGTCCACCGTGACGAAGTCGGCGAACCGCGGCAGCACCACCTCGACCAGCTCCTCGGCGGTGCGCGCCAGGTCCAGCGTGGTGCCGATCCGCGAACTCGCCTCGTTCAGCAGGGCCAGGCGCTGGGTGGCACTGTGCGCCTCCTCCAGCGCCACGCTGCGGGCCTGCGCGGCCTCCCGCTCCAGGGTGTAGAGCCGGGCGTTGTCGATGGCCACCGCCGCCCGCGAGGCCAGCTCGTCACCGAGCGTGATGTCCTCCTCGGCGAAGGACTCGCGCTCGCCGCGCCGCGAGTAGACCACCATGCCGAGCACCGCGCCGCGGGCGGTCAGCGGCGTGATCCGCACCGAGCGCGAGCGCCCGCCCTGGTAGGCCCGCAGCGGATCGCCGGTCAGGCTGCCGCCCGGCGGGCCCGGCAGCGGGCCGGTGGTCAGGGGCGGCAGGTCCCAGGAGGGCACCACCACGGTGCGCCCGGTCGCCATCGCCCGCGCGTACGGCGAGTCGGGCGGCAGGTCGTAGACGGCGTCGGTCGGCAGGTACTCCACCGGGTAGGCCGGGTCGTGCGAGACGATCGCCAGCCGGCGCACCTGCTCGCCGCTGCCCTCGCTCTCCCCGCTGACCAGCCGCTCCAGCGCGAAGACGCCGCTGACGTCGGCCACCCGCGGCACCATCGCGTCGGCCAGCTCCCGGGCGGTGCGCCGCAGGTCCAGCGTGGTGCCGATGGAGGCGGTGGCGTCCACCAGCAGGGCGAGCCGTTCGCGGGCCCGCAGGGCCTGGGTCTCGGCCTGGAAGCGGCCGGTCACGTCGACGATCGTGGAGCTGACGCCCAGCACCCGGCCCATCGGCTCCTCCAGCCGGAAGTACGAGGCCGACCAGGCGTGGTCGTGGGTGGGGTCGCCGGGGGTGCGGCCGTGCGAGCGCGCGTCGATCACCGGCTCGCCGGTGGCCAGCACGTGCCGCATCACCCGCTCGACCTCCTCGCCGTTGATCCCCGGCAGCAGCTCGGTCACCCGCCGCCCCAGGTGCTCGGCCACCGAGAACCCGTTGACCCGGGCCAGCGCGTCGTTCAGCCGCACGAAGCGCAGCTCGTTGTCGTAGACCGCCATGCCCACCGGGGACTGGGTGAAGAAGCCGTCCAGCACGGCGAGGTCGGCCTGGATCCGGCGCAGCGCGGTGACGTCGGAGGCGACCGCCAGGACCAGCGGCCGGCCGTCGGGGCCGGTCACCGGGTGGGTGCGGAACTCGAGGTTCACGTGGTGGCCCTCGCGGTGCAGCACCGGGAAGACCCCCGACCAGGGGTTGCCGTTGAGGATCTGCTCGAAGAGGCCCAGCACCTCGGCGCGGTGCTCGTCGCTGGCCAGCAGCTGGGCGGCGGGGGCGCCGACGGCCTGCTCGGCGGGGTAGCCGAGCAGCAGCTCGGCGTCGCTGCTCCAGTGCAGGATCCGCCCGCTCTGCTCGATCAGCGCGGTCGCGATCGGGACCATCAGCAGGCTGTCGCCCGTCTCGGCGCGGACCGCCTCCAGCGGGGAGGGGGCCGGACCCGGCGTCGGCGTGGCGTGGGCGCGCGAGGCCGTCGCGCCCGCCGCTTCGCGACTGGCGTCCGCACTGCCCTGCTGCTCAGCTGCGCCCATGGCCGACAACCCGGTAGGAGGAGGTCACCCCGCCTGGTCATTTTCCCACGTCCGCTCCGCGCCGCGCGGGCCACGCCCGGCGGGCGCCGCTCGGGGGGGGGGGGGGGGGGGGGGGGGGGGGGGCGGGGGGG
>NZ_BAAALF010000058.1:35093-41268 GCF_039528135.1 Kitasatospora nipponensis
GCCTTGTAGCCGGAGACCCGGCGGCCCTCCCCCCCCGGGGCGCCCCCCGCTCGCGGGCCGGGCCCCGGACGGCGGCCGGTGGGCGGGCATCGCTAGGCCGTCCGGGTGGTGTCGGGCCCGCGGGTGGCAGCGGGTGACCGGCCCGCCACCACCCGGACGCGGGCCGCTAGTAGTCCCGCTCGGCGCCCACCGGCTGGTACCTCTCGGCCGGGGTGCCGTGCTGCGGCTGCGGGCCGGGGCGGTAGCCGGGCGGGCGGCGGCCACCGCGCGGGTGGCGGGTCAGCGTGTAGCCGCCGACGCCCGCCAGGGCCGCGAGCGCGCCACCGGCCAGGGTCCAGCCCCAGCGGCTGTTCCACTGCGAGAACAGGTCCGAGTACCAGTGGGCGATCCTGGCCGCCGGTGCGGCGGCCACCACCCGGATGCCGCTCGCGCCCGCACTGGCCCCGGCGCTGGGGCTCGGCGCGGCGGTGGGCACGGCGGTGGCGGTCGGCGCCAGGGTCGCGCCGGCGTTGACCGGCGGGGCCAGCGGCACCTTCAGCGAGCCGCCCTCGGGCTGGGCGTCGTCCGCGCTGCCGCTCGCGGCGAGCGTCAGGTCGGCGCGGGCCGGCAGGCCGAGGTCCTGCGCGGGCGCGTCGGCGAGCGAGAGTCGGATGTAGTAGGTGCCCGGCAGCGGGTCGCCGGACCACGGCTCGGCCCAGGAGCGGATCCGGCGCAGCGTGCAGTCCACCGTCAGGCTGGTGGCGCTCGCCGCGGCGGTGGCGCTCTGGTGGCCGGCGGTGCAGGCCTGGCGCCGGCGCAGGCCGTCGAAGACCTCCGCCGTCCAGGTCTGCGGGCCGTGCCGGTCGGCGGCGGCCGGCAGCGTGACGGTCACCGTCAGCGCCGGGGTGCGGCCCTCGGCGGCCGGGAACGCCCAGTAGAGGTAGTCACCGGTGGAGGCGGAGACCGAGGCGCGCTGGCCGGGGGCGAGGGTGGTGGCGGTCAGGAACGAGGTGCCCGCGCTGGTGGCCGCGGCCGGTGTGCCGCCCGGGGCACCGGCGCTCGGCGAGCGGCTGCGCGCGGTGCTCGGCGCGGTGCTCGGCGAGCCGGAGGCGGCGGCGGCCGGAGCGGCGGCGCCCAGCAGCAGCGCGCCGGCCAGGGCCACGCCGCGCCGCAGCGCCCGCGTGCCCGGGGATCGAAGGATGGTGCGCATCGTCAGTTCTCCCGCCAGATCGAGATCCGCCAGCGCGCCACCCAGCCGAAGAGCAGGCCGCAGAGCAGGCCGGCGCCGGTCAGCACCAGCAGCAGGACCCAGCCGCGGCCCAGGCCCAGCACCGCGTCCTGCGGGGCGGGGGAGGCGGCGGTCACGTCCACGGTCAGCTCCAGCGGCAGACCGGGGTCGGTCGCCACGCCGGGCTGCGCGGCGAGCGAGTTGCTGACCACCAGGCAGACCGCGCCGCCGGCGGCGGTGCCCGCGGCGAGCGGGGTGGGAGCCGAGCTCGCCGCCTTGTCGGTGGCCGCCCAGCGCAGGCCGGTGGAGATCACGTCGGTCCGGCCGCTGCCGGCGTCGGCGCCGCGCACCAGCTCCTGGCCACCGGGATCGGTGGCCTGCAGCAGCACGCCGTAGTCCCGGGCCACCGCGCGGTCCAGCGAGACGCTGACCGAGGCGCGCAGCTCCTGGCCGGAGGCGACCGGCACCCGGTAGTAGCGGTGCTCGGCGAACTTCTCCCGGTCGCTGTAGACGCCCGGCGCCAGCAGCGGCGCGGTGGCGCAGGTGTCGGTGCCGGCGGCCAGCGTCGGCGCCTCCTGGTAGGTGACCGTGGCCCGGCCCACCAGCTGCTTGAGCTTCTGGCTGAGTTGTTGCTCGGTGTGCACGTCGGTGTAGGTGCCGCCGGTCGCCGAGGCGATGCAGAGCAGCTGGTTGCGGACCTTGTCGTCGTGCGACAGGCCCAGCGTGTCGATCACCAGGTGGATGCCCTGGGCGGCCAGCTCGCGGGCCACGTCGCAGGGGTCGGGCGGGGCGCAGTCGTCCTCGCCGTCGGTGATCAGCACCACCCGGCGGGTGGTCTGGCCCTGGCCGAGGTCCTGCGCGGCACCGCGCAGCGCCAGGCCGATCGGGGTGAAGCCGGTGGGGCGCAGGGTGGCGACCGCGGTCTTCGCCTGCACCTTGTCGGTGTGCCCGACCGGGTAGAGGGACTGGGTGTCCAGGCAGCCGGCGTTGTGGTCGGTGCCCTGGTAGGTGGCACCGAGCACCCGGATGCCGAACTGGGTCTCGTCGGGCAGTGCGTCGACCACCTCGTCCAGCGACTGCTGGGCGACCGAGAGCCGGCTGCGGCCCTCGAGGTCGGCGGTGCGCATGGACCCGCTGACGTCCAGGACCAGGTCGACCTTGGGGGGCTCCGCGGCGGCGGCCGGCGCGGTGCCCGGCGGTTCGTCCGCGGCGGCCGGGAGCCCGCTGAGCAGCGAGACGCCGGTTATCGCCAGGGCGGCCAGCAGGCGCGCCAAGCGCCCTGCCGTTCGTCGTTTGATGATCACGCGGCGATCCTATGGATCATCAGATCGCCTTGGCCAACTCGCCCTTGGGGCGCCCGGGATCGCCGTACCGATCGTCTACGACCGGTCGGGTCGGTCGGCCCGCCCGACCCGTCGCGGTTGCCGGGGCGGGCGCGGAGGGTGGGGGATACTGGGCGCATGTCGGCTCCCGCGCACCCCTTCGAACTCGGCACCGACGGCCCCGCGACCATCGTGGCGGCCATCGACGGCTCGGTGACCTCGCTGCGCGCCGCGGCGTACGCGGGCGGGCTGGCCCGGCGCCAGGGCAGCCGGCTGCTCGCGATCTACGTGCAGGGCGTCGGCGGGTTGGGGAGCACCAGTGCGGAGGCGGTGCTCGCGCAGCGCGAGAGCGGCGAGGCGACCGCGCGGGAGCTGCGGGACCTGGTCGAGCAGGCGCGCGGGCGCGGGGTGCGGGTGGACTTCACCACCCGGGTCGGCGACCCGTACACCGAGATCACCCGGTTCGCCGAGGAGGTGCGGGCGGACGCGCTGGTGGTCGGCGTCTCGGAGCGGCGCGGGCACCGGCTGATCGGGTCGCTGGCGGTGCGGCTGGTGCGCGCGGGCCGCTGGCCGGTCACGGTGGTGCCGTAGGGCGTCGCGCCGTGGTGCCCGCCCCGGGTCGGAGCGGGCACTGTGGCGGTGCGCATGCGGTGGTGCGAAAGCGTGGTGCGGTCGGGGTCAGCTCCCGGCGTGGGCCTGCGGCGCCGGGGTCGCGGCGTCGGGCAGCGGGAGCAGGTGGCGGCCGGCCAGGTGGCCGAGCCAGTGCCGGTGGCACCGCGGGCAGGCGGGCGCGCCGTCGGCCGAGTAGGGCGAGCCGGCGGGGATGCCCGCGTGGGAGAAGTTCTCCCAGTCGGCGCCCTCGTCGTCCCGGTAGTGCTGGACGTCGTAGTCCGCGCTCCACTGGTGCCAGCAGTGTCCGCAGGTGAACTCGACGTGTTCCACGGCCATTTCGGTGATCATGGTGACAGCCTTCCGACGTCCGAGCCGGGTCGGAGCTCAGGTGAACAGGCGGCCCATTTCTTCCCTTATCGGCCATATAACCCACTTTGGGCGCCGGTGACAAGGGTGCGGGGGCGGTCGGGCCGGATCGGCGGCCCTCGTCGGCGGTCCGGATCGGTGGGTGCGGTCGGCCGCAGGGGCGCGCGCGGGGAGCACGCAGGGTGAGCGGGGCGCGGGCGCCGGCGCCCCCGGAAGCGGAGTCCGGCGCCCCGTAACCGGACCGGTGCCGACGGGGCCGCTGACAGCGCGTCACGACGTCACCTAGGATGACCGTCATCGGGAGAGCTGGGTCCGCGCGTGCTGTTGATGCACGGGGCGGGCTGGGAGGTATGGGATGACCGGACCGGAGCCCACGGTGTCGACGCTGGCTGACAAGATCGACGGGCTGTTCCGCGTCGTCCGACGGCCCAGCCGGGAGCAGTACAGTCACGAGGAGGTCGCCAAGGCGTGTCGGGAGGCCACCGGGGAGAGCTTCTCGGCGACCTACCTGTGGCAACTGCGCACCGGACGCAGGGACAACCCGACCAAGCGCCACCTGGAGGCGCTGGCGCAGTTCTTCCAGGTCCCGGTGGCCTACTTCTTCGACGACGACCAGGGCGCCGCGATCGCCAAGGAGCTCGAGCTGCTGGGCGCGCTGCGCGACGCCGGGGTGCGCAGCATGGCGCTGCGCGCGGTGAACCTCTCGCCGGAGGGGGTCGGCACCATCAGTGACCTGATCGACGTGATCGCCCGCCGCGAGGGCAGCAGCGCCTCGGGAGCTGCCAGGGGTGCGGTGAGTGGCCTCGACGGGCCACCTGGCGGGCGCTAGCGTCGGCGTACCGGGATCGTCGCGCCGGGATCGTCGTGCCGTGGCCGGGGCGGCTCCGGGGACGTTCGGTACTTCGGCTGGGGAGGGGACCGCGGGTGGGTATCGGTCGGGGCGCTTGGCGGCGCGGGCAGCGCAGACGGCTCTGGCAGCGATGTCAACGCACCGCTGACGCCCTGGAGTTGCCCGTGCCCTTCGACGCCGCCGCCTTCATCGGGCAGCTCGCCGAGCAGCGCGGCCGGCCCATCGAGCTGATCGCGGTGCCGGCCCGCGCGAACACCCCGTGCGGGCTGCTCGTCACCACCGAGCGGTTCGACTGCATCCTCTACGCGGCGGACACCACCGCCCTCCACCAGCAGCACATCCTGCTGCACGAGGCCGCCCACCTGCTCTGCGGCCACCACGAGAGCGCCCCGGCCGGCTCGGCCGCCGCGCAGGTGCTGCTGCCGCACCTGTCCGCGGAGCTGGTGCAGCGCGTGCTCGGCCGCACCGTCTACACCGAACCGCAGGAGCAGGAGGCCGAGTTGGTCGCCTCGATGATCCTGCACCGGGCCTCGCGGGCGCCCGGGGCCGGCGCCGGCGGGTTGCCGGCCGCGCCGGCCGGCTCCTGGGTGGAGTCGGTCTTCGGCGCCCCGCGCGGCTTCGGTACCCCACGGGGACGCGCGGGTGGCTGAGCTGGGCGCCACCGACCTGCTCGCCTACCTGGGCGCCACGCTCTTCCTCACCCTCGCCGCCCAGCGGTGGGCCGCGGTGCGGGGGGAGGGGGCTGATCCGGTGCAGCGGCACGTCTTCGGCTTCGCGCTCTGCATGGGCGGTGCGCTGGCCGCCCTGGCGCCCGCCACGGTGCGGGCGGCGGGGGGCGCCGGGGTCGGCCAGAGCGCGGCGCTGATGCTCGGCGACACCCTGAAGACCGGCGCGGTCAGCCTGCTGGTCCTGGCGGCGCTGGGGCTGCAGGCGCGCGGCGTCGGCCCCTCCTCGCCGCGGACCCGGATCCGGGTGCGGATCCGCCGGCACGTGCTGGCCGCCGTGCTGGTGCCGCCGGTCATGGTGCTGCTCTTCAGCGCGGCCCACGGCGCGGTGCGCGGCGACGAGCTGGTGGTGCACGGCTGGGGGCGCTGGCTGCTGGCGGCCTACGACACGCTCTTCGCCGGCTACTGCGTGGGCTGCCTGGCGGTCCTGGGCGCGGTGCTCGCCCGGCAGGCCAGACGGGCCCGGCCCGGGCCGCTGCGCACCGGACTGCGGCTGATGACCTGCGCCACCGCGGTCGGCGTGCTGTGGAGCCTGTGGGCGCTGGACGACATCACCGACATCCTGGCCAGCGGCCGGCAGGGCGGCGGCGAGGACGAGGTCTCCAACCTGCTCGGGGTGCTCTGCGCGGCCCTGACGGTGGGCGGCGCCGGCTTCACGCTCTGGGGCGGCACCCGGTGGGGCGCCCGGCTCACCGCGCCGGCGCGCTGGCCGCGGGCCCGGCGGCAGTACCTGGCGCTGGAGCCGCTCTGGTCGGCGCTGCACACCGTCGTCCCGCAGATCGCGCTGGCCGGCCCCGAGGGCGGGCGCCGCCGGCCGCTGCGGCACGCCGAGTTCGCGCTGTACCGGCGGATCATCGAGATCCGCGACGGGCAGCTGGCGCTGCGCCCGTACGTGCACGGCGACGTGCCGGCCTGGCTGGCGCAGGCGACCCGGCGGGCCGGCGGGCCGGTGGGGACCCTGCCGGTGGGCGCGATCGAGGAGGCGGCGCTGCTGGCCGCGGCCCTGGAGGGCCGCCGGGCCGGCCGGCGACCCGGCGGCGGGCAGCCCGCGCCGTGCGTGCCGCAGCCGGTGCCCGGCACGGTGGCCGCCGAA
>NZ_BAAALF010000059.1:0-40937 GCF_039528135.1 Kitasatospora nipponensis
CGGCGCCGACCGCGATCGGGGCGCCCGCGCCGACGATGCCGTTGGCGCCCAGGATGCCGAGCGAGAAGTCGGCGGCGTGCATCGAGCCGCCCCGGCCCTGATTCAACCCGCCGGTGCGGCCGAGGAGTTCGGCCAGCAGCCGGTCCGGGGCCGCGCCCTTGGCGAGCACGTGGCCGTGGCCCCGGTGGGTGGAGGTGATCCGGTCCTGCGGGCGCAGCGCGGCGCAGACGCCGACCGCCACCGCTTCCTGCCCGATGTAGGGGTGGATGCCGCCGGTGATCGCCCCGGACTTCACCAGGCCGAGCGCCAGTTCCTCGAAGCCACGGATCAGCCGCAGCCTCCGGTAGCGCGCGGCGGGGGAGTCGAGGCCGTTGGAGTCGGGGTGGGCCGGGTGCGTCACGGGGTTCCCCGCCAGATGACCGGGCAGATCCGGGGATCGGCGTAGTCGGGGCGGCCGTCGGCGGTGCGGCGGACCACCACGTCGTGGTTGTAGGAGGCGGGGGTGCCGTCCGGGCGGGTGGCGTGGCGGTACTGGTTGGCACCGTCCTGCAGATGCAGCGAGACGGCCCGGCGCGGGGTGTCGGCCAGGTTGGCGCCGCTGCCGTGGTAGGTGCGGCAGTGGTGGAAGCTGACGTGCCCGCGCGGGATGACGACGGGGACCTTGCGCACCTGTTCGCCGTTGTGGTGGGCGTTGGCGGCGAGGATCGACTCGAGTTCGGAGCGGTCGCGCCGGGCGAAGTGCCGGGTGGCGTCCTCCCCGGAGGGCAGTTCCCGCCAGCGGTTGCTGCCGTCGACCATGGTGATGGTGCCGTTCGCCACCCCGCAGTCGTGGAAGGGGATGAAGGCGGTCAGCATGTCGTCCGAGGACGAGGTGTGCCAGTAGTGCTTGTCGAAGTGCCACGGCACCTGGTTGGAGGGCTCCTCGGGCACGGGCGGCTTGAGGATCAGGGTCGACTGGAAGATCCGGATCTCCTGGGCCCCGGCGAGCAGGGCGGCGACGGCGCCGACCAGGGGCTTGCGCAGGATCGCGGCGATCGCCTCGCTCTCGTAGTGCACGTAGTCGTTGTGTCGCTGGACCGGTCCGTGCGAGGGCTCCCAGGAGGCCAGGTTCGGCGGCCGGACGGCGAGGGTGCGGTCGCGGTGGCCTTCGTAGTACCGCTCGGTGGCCGCCTCGAGGGTGTCGAGCTCCTCGTCGGTGAACAGCCGCCGGGAGAGGTACCAGCCGCGCCCGCGGTAGCCGGCCACCTCCTCGGGCGTGGGGAGCAGGGCGCGCTCGGCCGGGGTCAGGACGAACTCGGCCCGGGGCAGGGCGGGCTCGCTGCGGGACACGGCGAACTCGGGTGCGGTGGTCATGGGGTGCTCCTCCTCGGAGGTCGGACGGAGGCGTCGCTCGCACGGGCCGCTCGCACGGGCCGCACGGACGGGCCGCGCCGGCGGGTCAGACGGTGGCGGCGGCGCGCTGGCGCTCGACGGCCTCGTAGAGAGCCTTGATGTTGGCGGTGCCGAAGGTGCCGGCGCCCTGGCGCTCGATCACCTCCAGGAAGAAGGTCCGCCGGGGGTGGGTCGAGCGGGCGAAGATCTGGAACAGCTGGCCGCCGTGGTCCTGGTCGACCAGGACGTCCAGCTCGCGCAGCGTCTCCACCGGGATCGCGGTGCCGCCCAGGCGCTCGGCCAGGCCGTCGTAGTAGGTGCCCGGGGTGGCGAGGAACTCGACGCCGCGCGACCTGGCGGTGCGGACGGCCGTGGCGATGTCGGCGGTGCGCAGCGCCAGGTGCTGGACGCCCGCGCCGTCGTGGTCGGCGAGGAAGGTGTCGATCTGGCCGGCCTGGCGGCTGGTGTCCGGTTCGATCAGGGTGAAGGTGACGTCCCCGGAGAGGCTCTGCACGACGCTGGAGTCCATCGCCTGCTCGCCCACCTCGATGTACTCGCCGAAGATCCGGTGGAAGCCGAGCGCGGCCTCGCAGAACCGCACGGCCTGCGCGAGCTGCCCGGCGGGCAGGCAGATGGCGGCGTGGTCGAGGGCCTCCAGCAGCTCGCCGCCGGTGCCGGCCGCGGCATCCTGCAGCGGCACGAAGCGCAGCGCGGTGTCGCCGAAGCCGGCGATCAGCCCGCCGGCCCGGTCCAGGACCACGGCGCCGTGCCGCTCGGCCCGCTCCAGCGCGGCCTGCGGGTCGGTGCAGCCGAGCGCCAGCGCGGCGACGCCCTCGCCGTGCCGCTCGACGTAGCGGGCCACCGGGTGATCGGTGTTCTCGCTGGAGCGCAGCCGCAGTCGGATGGTGCCCTGGTGGAGGTGGACGGCCCGCAGGCCAGGTCTCCACGCGGGCTGGTCGGCGTCGGGCAGGAAACCGAAGCGGGTCTGCAGGTCGGTGGCGGTCCGTGCGGCGTCCGCGCAGTGGTACTCGACGTGGGTGATCGTCTGGATGGACAACGGAGCTCCTGGCAGAAGGAGTTGAGAGCGGAGGGACGAGTGGCGGCGGGGGCGGAGAAGGCCCCGGCCGCGCGGTGCCCACGGGCGGGCCGGGGCGGCCTACTTGGTGGCGCGGGTGGGCGTCGGCCCGAAGACCAGACTGGTGTTGTGGCCGCCGAACGCGAAGGCGTTGCTCAGCGCGGCCCGCAGCTCGGCCGGCCGGGCGGCGCCGCGGACGTGGTCCAGGTCGCAACTCGGGTCGGGATCGGTCAGGTTGAGGGTGGGTGGGAGCAGTCCGCGGGCCACGGCCAGGGCGGTGACGGCGGCTTCCACCGCTCCGGCGGCGCCCAGCAGGTGGCCGGTGGCGCCCTTGGTGGAGCTGACGGCGGGCCGGTGCTCGCCGAACACCGCGTTCAGCGCGGCCGATTCGGCGACGTCCCCGAGCTTGGTGCCGGTGCCGTGGGCGTTGACGTAGCCGATGTCGGAGGCGGCCAGGCCGGCGCCGGCGAGGGCGGTGCGCATGGCGTCGGCAGCGCCCTCGCCGTCCGGGCGGGGCATGGTGGGGTGGTGGGCGTCGGTGGTCGAGCCCCAGCCGACCAGCTCGGCGTAGCCGGCCGCGCCCCGGGCGTCCGCGTGCTCGGCGCTCTCCAGCACCAGGACGGCGCTGCCCTCGCCCAGCACGAACCCGTTGCGGCGGGCGTCGAAGGGGCGGCTCGCCTGCGCCGGATCCTCCCAACCCTGGGCCAGGGCGCGGGCGTTGGTGAAGGCCGCGGCGATCGTCGGATGCAGCGAGGACTCGGTGCCGCCGCACACCACCACGTCGGCGTCGCCCGCCCGGATCAGGCGCAGCCCCTCGGCCACCGCCTGGGCGCCGGCCGCGCAGGCCGTCACGATCGCGGTGCTGTAGCCCCGGATCCCGTGCTTGATCGCCACCCGTGCGGTCGCCATGTTGGAGAGCATCCCCGGCAGCAGGTACGGGCTGACGCCGGGCCGGCCGCGCTCCAGCCGCCGGTGCGACTGCTGCTCGAAGGTCTCCAGGCCGCCGCCGCCGGTGGCCAGCACCACGGCGGTGCGGCGGGCGTCGACGTCGCGGCCCACCACCAGGTCCGCATCCGCCAGCGCGTCGTCCGCGGCGGCCAGGGCCAGCAGCACGAAGCGGTCCACGCAGCGGGTCTCGGTGGGCGGCAGCACCTCGCGGCCGTCGATGTGCGGGGCGATCCCGGCGGCGGGCAGCCACCCGTGCGCCGCGTGGCCCTGCGGCACCGCGACGATGCCGCTGCGCCCGGCGGTCAGCGCCCCGAACACCTCGGCGGGCCCGCGGCCCAGCGGGGTCACCAGGCCCATCCCGGTGACGACGGCGCCCGGCCGCCCCGGGGTCCGGCTCGCGGTCATCGGACGGCCACCGAGGCGAGGTAGCGCTCGCGCAGCAGGACCTTGCGGACCTTGCCGGTGGGGCCGAGCGGGATGTCGTCGCCGTCGACCACCAGGACCGAGCGGACGGTGGCGGCGGTGTGCTCCTCGAGCGCGGCGACGACCTCCTGCCGGCGGTCGGCGGCCGGGTCGGCGGCGTCCGCGAGCAGCAGCAGCACGTCGGTGACCACCCGGTCGCCGTCCTTCGCCGCCACGACCGTGCAGTCCAGGACGCCGGGGACGCGGGCCAGTACCCGTTCCTCGGACATCGCGGTGTACAGCCGCCGGCCCTCGCCGAGGTCGACCGAGTCCACCAACCGGTCGACGTGGTAGTAGAAGCCCTCCTCGTCCCGGTACATCAGGTCGCCGGTGAGGAAGCGGCCGCGCAGCCGGGTGCGGTAGGTGGTGACCGAGTCGTTCCAGTAGCCGGGCGCCAGCGTCGGGGAGGCGGTGGCGAGTTCGCCGACCTCGCCGGGGCCGAGCGGCTCGCCGTCCGGGCCGACCACCTCGCAGTCGACGAAGGTGTGCGGGCGGCCGACGCAGCGGCCGTACTTCTCGGTGCCCGGGGCGTGGGTGATGAAGAAGTGCGAGTGGCCCATCTCGGTCGAGCCCAGGCCGTCGACGAAGACCGAGCCCGGCTCGCGGCCGCGGCCCCGGCGGGTGACGGTCTCGCGCGAGCCGGTGGCGATCAGCCGGCGGATGTGCGCCTCGTGCGCGCAGTCCCCGGTGTTCCACCAGAGCGCGATCGTGCCCAGGTCGCGGGCGGCCAGGTCGTGGCGGGCGAGGTCGGCCCAGGTGGTGGCGAAGCCGATCACGCCGCGCGGCTGCCAGCTCTCGATGGCGTCCAGCACGCCGGCGCCGGACTGCTGGGAGAGCAGGGCGAGTTCACCGTGCGTACTGAGGGCGAAGTTCACCGCGATGACGGTGGCCGCGTGCGGGACGGGCAGCGCGCTGAGCATCCGGTCCGAGCCCTGGGGGCGCGGCAGGGTGGCACGGTGGCGGATCGCCGCGTACAGGCTGGCGTGCGAGTGCACCACGGCCTTGGGCATGCCGGTGGTGCCGGAGGAGTGGGTGATCGCCACCGGGTCGCCCGGGGCGTGCCGGTACGGCGCGGGCGCCGCGTCCGGATCGCCGCTGCCGAGCTCGGAGGCGTCGGCGAGCACCGGGGCCGCCGGGTCGTGCCCGGCCAGCTCGGCCCGGTGCTCGGGGTCGGTGAGGATGCCGACGGCGCCGAGGCGGGCGATGTAGCGGGCCGCGCGCTCGCCGGCCACCCCGGGGTTGAGCAGCGCCGGGATCGCACCGAGCCGGACCAGGGCCAGGAAGGAGAGGACGTGGTCGGCGGCGGCGGTCGCGTACACCACCACCGGGTCCCGCCGGCCCACCCCCAGGGCGTGCAGCGCGGCCGCCCGGGCCCGGACGGCGCGGTCCACCTCGCGCAGGGTGAGGGCCTGCCAGGCCGCGTGGTCGTCCACCGCGGTGTCGAAGGTCAGCAGCGGGTCGTCCAGACCCAGGCCCAGGGCGATCCTGCTGGTCAGCACGTTCCCCGCGCCGACGTCCGGGTCGCCTGCCAGGAGGCTGCGGATACTGCGGATGCTCATGGTGATGGATCCCTCCCCATGGTGCTGGCCATGCGGGTGCGGTGCGCGGCGTCTGGGACGCGGACGGACGGGGTGGCTGGAGTGGATGCGCGCTCAGGGGCGCGCCGGTGGGTTCAGGCGGTCAGGCGGAGGTGACCAGGACGGCGGTGGCGTGTTCGGTGCCCCGGGCCGGTCCGGCCTGTTCCGCGGCGATGACCAGGACCTGGTCGGCGTCGCCGTCCGCGAGGAGCAGGGCGGCCAACTCCAGTGCGTCCGCCGGGATCTGGCCGGGTGCGGCGGCCTCCCGCGGGCAGCTGGCGACGACCGGGCCGGTCAGTGCCCAGCGGGCGGCGATGTGCCCGAGGACCGCGTTGGGGTTGGACTGGAAGAAGAGCAGCGGCGGCATCCGGCGCCCGGAGGCGGCCGCGGTGTCGATGGCCAGGGCGGTGGCGCGGTCCCCTGCGGCGCTGGCGAGGACCAGCCCCGTGCGGTCGGTCGCGGGTGGTGGCGACGGCCGGTCCCCGCCCGCTTCGTGCGGGCCGCTGCCCGCCCGGGCCGTGTCGCGGTGCCGGCTGAGGCAGAGCTCGGCGACGGCCGCGACCAGGGGGTTGAAGGTGGAGGCCGAGAAGCCGGGCACCGCGGGCAGCTCGGCGCTCCCCTGCGGGGGCGGCCAGGTCGCGGTGGCGAGCGTGCGCAGTGGGTTCATGCGGCGGCGACCAGGAGTGCGGTGTTGGCGCCGCCGAACGCCGAGTTGAGGCTGAGGGCGTAGCGGGGCTGCTCCCGGCGCCCTCCCGCCAGGACGAGGTTGAGGCCGATCTCCGGGTCGGGGCCCAGCCAGCCGGCGTTGACCGGTAGCCGCTCGCTGTCCAACGCCGCGATGGTGACGACGAGTTCGAGGAGCGCCGAGGCCTCCAGGGCGTGGCCGTGGACGGACTTGCTCGAGCTGACCGGCAGTGCCTCCAGGGCCTGGCCGAACACATCGCGCAGTGCCCGGGCCTCGGCCAGATCGGACAGCGGCGAACCGGTGCCGTTGGCGTTGATGTAGCCCACCTCGCCCGGGGCGACACCCGCCCGGGCCAGCGCGGACCGGACGGCCCTGGCCACGCCCTCGCCGTCGGGGCGTGGACGGCACACGTGATGGGCGTCCCCGGACCGGCCCCAGCCGGCGAGCCGGGCCAGCGGGGGTGCCCCGCGCCGTGCGGCGGCGGTGTCCGCTTCGATGACCACGGCCGCCGCGGCGTCGCCGAGCAGGGTGCCGCTGCGCCCGCTGCTGAACGGCCGCAGCTCTCCGTCGCGCGACAGCGCCCGGCCAGCGTCGAAGGCCGCGAAGACGCCAGGCTCCACCAGGTGCCCGGCCGCGACCACCACCCGGGGGTGCCGGCCGGCGGCGAGCAGGGCGGCGGCGTCGGCCACCGCGGTGGAGGCCGCCACGCAGGCGCCGGTGTAGACGCGGCTCACCCCGGGCAGGCCCAGGGCGGCGGATCCCCTGGTCACGGCCTCGGCCACCTCGCCGGTGCGCAGATCGCTGTGCAGGGCCAGCAGCAGCGGCGTGTCGCCGGGCCCGGCGGGTAACCCGGCCTGGTGGCACGCGTCGGCGAGGGCGGCGAGGACCGCTCGGGCGAGCGGCGGGGCGTCGGGCAGCAGGGCCGCCCGCCGGGTATTGCGTCCACGGACGTCGAAGCGGGTCACCTCGGTGAAGCCGGCCGTGCCCTGGGCGGTCGCGGCCGCCAGCGGCGCGAGCCCGGGGCCGAAGGCGCTGAGTACCCCGAGACCGGTGAACACCGGCCGCGGCGCCGGCGGTGCGCTGGTCCTCCTGACCGCGGTACTCATGACCGGGCGACCCCACCCGTTGCGGTGGCCCCGATGGCGGGGGCGGGGGCGGTGGCGAGGACGGCCTCGCGCAGCACCGCGACGGCGTCGTCCACCGTGCGGACGGCCTCGAACCGCTCGTCGGAGAGTTCCAGGACGACGTCGTAGCGCTGCTCGAACTCGGCTGTAAGCCACGTGAGTTCGAGGGATCCAAGGGCCTCGGGGACACTGTCCGCGGTGCGCTTGCCGAACGCCGCCAGCATCTCCACCACCTCGGCCCGGTCCGGCGGCACGGGCGCGCTCACGCGAGGCTGCCGGAGGCGCTCGGGGCGGCGGCCACCCGTCGGGCCACGTCGGCGGTGAACTGGTCCAGGGTCATCAGCGCGGTGCTCTCCATCTCGTCGAGGTCGAACTTGACCCCGAACTCGTCCTCGACCTGCACCGACAGGTCGGCCAGTGCCAGCGACTCCAGGTCGAGCCCGGCCGGGCCGAGGTCGGTGTCGCCGGTGACCTCGCTGACGTCGTAGTTCATCTCGGCGAGTGCGGCGAGGACGAACTCGCGGATGCGCTCGTGCATGGTGGTGCTCCTCGTGCTGTGTCGGGGACCGGTGCGGTGGTGCGGGCGCGCGACGGATCAGCGTGCGCGCGCTGCGGCGTCGTGCAGCACGGTGGTGTCGCGCACGAGCTTGCCGGTGGCGGTGCGGGGCAGCGCCGGGAGGAACGAGAGCTGTCGGGGCCGCTTGTAGGAGGCCAGTTCACGGGTCAGGGCGTCGCGGACGGCGTCGCGGACGACGGCCGGGTCGGCGGTGGCGGGGCCGGCGGCGGGCTCGGTGGCCAGGTAGGCCTCGATGGCGCCGTTCTCGAAGACCACCACCGCCTCGCGGACCTCCGGCAGGCCGGCGAGGGTCTGCTCGACCTCGGTGAGGTCGACCTTGAGGCCGCCGATGGAGACCTGGGAGTCGCGGCGGCCCAGGACGGTCACCCGGCCGTGCCGCGGGTCGACCCGGGCGGCGTCCCGGGTGTGCAGCCAGCCGTTTGACCAGCGGGTGGGGTCGGACAGGCCGGGGTAGGGGGAGTCGGCCATGGCGATGTGCAGTTCGCCGCCGTCCTCGCGCAGCTCCATGCCGTGCACCGGTTCGACCTGCGGGTGCAGGCTGCCGTCGAGGTCGGTGGCGATGACGCCGAGTTCGGTCATCCCGTACATGGTGCCCAGGGGCACCTTGAAGCGGGCGGTGAAGGCGGCGGGCAGCGCGGGGCGGACCAGCTCGCCGGCGACGATCATCCGGCGCAGCTGCGGCAGCGCCGGGGGAGCGGTGGCGCCGGCCAGCAGTTCGGCGTGGAACGGGACGCCGATCACCGTGGTGGGCCGGTCGTCCTCGGCGATGGCGGCCAGGATCCCGGCCGGCGTCATCCGCTCCGGGACGGTCAGCGGTACCCGGGCGTGCAGGCTGTTGAGCAGTCCGCCCACCAGGCCCAGGACGTGCACGACGGAGGAGAGCAGGACGACCCTCTCACCGGCCTCGGGGAAGAGCGCGAGCCGCCGGTAGCAGTCGAGTTCGCGCAGCAGGTCGGCGGCGGTGCGGGCGATCACCTTGGCGGGGCCGGTGGAGCCCGAGCTGAGCTGGAGCAGGGCGTGGTCGGTCGCCGCGGGGCGGCCGCCGGGACGGGCGAGCGGCACGGGGTCGGTCTCGGTGAAGCCGCGCAGTGCCGCGGCGGGGCGGTGCGCCGACTCCACCAGCACCTGGGGGGCCAGCCGTTCGAGGGCGAGCCCGACCTCGTGATCGGTGAGCCGGTGGTCCAGCAGGAGCACCTGCGCGCCCAGCCGCCAGCAGGCCAGCAGTGCGGTGGTGTAGCCGAGCGAGGGTGCCAGCCGCAGGGCGGCCGTGCCGCCGGTCGTCAGACCTGCGGCCCGGAGCCGTTCGGTCTGCTCGGCGACGAGTGCGCGCAGGGTGGTGCGGTCGACGGGGGTGCCGAAGCGCAGGCACTCCTCGTCATCGGGGCCGGCCAGGAGGAGGTGATCCACCCAGTCCTGCGGGGCCTTGGCGGTCGGGGCCCCGGTCGGCAGGGGAGGAAGGGAAGAAGAGCGGGTCAACGCCACTCCACGAAGGGGGAGGTTGATGGACGCCGGTCACAACTGACGTGATCGGTTCGATTCCTGACGATTGCACAGACGATCGAGCAAAGCAAGGTCTAGACCATTGGGTGGTCGCCTGTCGCGCCGCCGAGCCGGATCCGGGCCGCTGTGGGAACCGTGCCGCTACCCGATCCGCGCCGCTGTGGGAACCGCGCCGCTACCGGATCCGGGCCGAGAAGAGCCGGGCCGACCAGAAGACCGCCCCGGTCGTCATCACCACGACGATCAGCAGCCCCTGCCAGACCACGCTGTCACCGGTGTTGCCGGAGAAGAGCGCCCGCATGCCCTCCACCGCCCAGTAGAAGGGGTTCCACTTGGCCATCGTCTGCAGCCACATCGGCGCGAGCGCCAGCGGCAGCAGCACGCCGGAGAGCAGGGCGATGGGTTGGGCGAGGGTGTTCACCACCGGCGCCATCGCGGCGTCGTTGGGCAGGACCAGCGCGATGCCGTACGAGATGGCCGAGGTCATCAGTGCCAGCAGGCCGAGCAACAGGTAGGCCAGCACCAGGTTCAGCGGGTCGACGCGCAGGCCGAACGGCAGCGCGATCAGCGTGATGATGACCGCCTGGGCGAGCAGTGCCACCATCTCGCGCAGCGCCCGCCCCAGCAGCAGGGCGAGCCGGCTGACCGGGGTCACCCGGGAGCGCTCGATGATGCCGGCCTTCAGCTCGCCGAGCAGGCTGAACCCGGTGTAGAGCCCGCCGAAGATGCAGAGCACCGCCAACAGGCCCGGGACGTATATCTGGTAGGCCTCGGCATAGGTGGTGGCACCCATGGGTTCGAGCACCTTCTTGAGCATCGGGGCGAACAGCAGCAGGTAGAAGATCGGCTGGATCACCCCGACGACGATCCAGATCGGTGTACGCCACATCAGCAGCAACTGCCGCTGGAAGACCAGCCAGGTGTCACGGGCGAGCTTCACGGAAGGGACCCCAGGGGATTGTCAGGACTGTTCGATGGAGCGGCCGGTGCGGGCCAGGAACACGTCGTCCAGGCTCGGCCGTTGGAGCTGGACGGTGCCGGGGACGATCCCCGCCCCGTCCAGCACACGCAGCACCTGCGGTATGGCCGCGGCGCCGTCGTGCAGGTAGAGCCGTAGCCCGTCCTCGACCTGCTCCAGCCGGTGCAGGTCGGCCTGGTCGCGCAGGGCCTCGGCCGCGGGCCTGATCTCGCCGGCGGCGACTCCGAGCAGGACGACGTCGCCGGAGATCTCGCGCTTGAGCGCCTCGGGCGTGCCCTCGGCGACGACCTGGCCGTGGTCGACGATCGCGACCCGGTCGCAGAGCGCGTCGGCCTCCTCCAGGTAGTGGGTGGTCACCACCACCGTCATGCCCTCGGTGCGCAGCCGCTTGATCTCGGCCCACACCTGGCTGCGGCTGGCCGGGTCGAGTCCCACCGTCGGCTCGTCGAGGAAGAGCACCTGCGGGGCGTGGATCACCCCGAGGGCGATGTCCACCCTGCGGCGCTGGCCGCCGGAGTAGGTGGCACACGGACGGTCGGCGAACTCGGTGAGGTCGAAGGCCGCCAGGGCGTCCTCGGTCCGTCGGTGGGCCTCGGCCTTGCCGCTGCCGTACATCCTGGCCTGCAGCACCAGTTCCTCGCGGGCGGTGACCGCGTCGGCGGTGCCGCCGCCCTGGGCGACGTAGCCGATCCGTCGGCGGACCTGGGCCGGGTCGGCCAGCAGGTCGGCGCCGGCGATCACGGCTTCGCCGCCGTCCGGGCGGATGAGCGTGGCGAGCATGCGCAGGGTGGTCGTCTTCCCGGCGCCGTTGGGGCCGAGGAATCCGAAGACTTCACGGGTCCGGACGTCCAGGTCGATACCGCGGACGGCATCGACCACCTGGTGGCCGCGTTTTCCGGACGGATAGGACTTACGAAGTCCCTTGGTCTCGATCAACCAGAACTCCCGTGCAGGGATGGGATGCGGGGGCTCCTGGGAACCGGTGCTTCGGCTTCACACTAGAGGTTCAGGCCCCCGGGAAACAATGGCCTAGACCAACTGAAGGGATGTCGGTGAGCCCGTGACCAGTGCTTCCAGCCGGTCGGCGGCCGCCACCGCCCCTCCACCGGAGAGCAGTTGATGTCCGATCAGCCGTGCGGCCGTGCGGTGGGAGGTCTCCTCGAGCACCCGCCGCAGCCGCTCGGCGATGACCTGGGGGCCGACCCGGGCGAACGGAACCCGCAGGCCGGCCCCGGCCTCGGCGACCCGCTGCGCCACGAACGGCTGGTCGTTGCGGATCGGCGCCATCAACAGCGGGACACCGTGCGCCAGCGACTCGCCCACGGTGTTCATCCCGCCGTGGCAGAGCACCGCGTCCAGCGCGCCCTTCGACAGCAGCTCCAGGACCGGCGCCCGTTCGACCGCCACCACGGAGTCCGGGAGGTCGGCGGGCAGCGCCCCGCGCGGCGCGGCGATCACGGCCTGGATGCCCTCGCCGTGGTGGGCCAGGGCCCGCACGGTGCGGTCCAGGAAGTCGGCGCCGACCGCGTCCGACATGGTTCCCATGGTGACCAGGACGGTGCGCCGGCCGGGGTCCAGCCGCTCCCACGGGAACTTCGCATCCGCCGGACGCTCGGTCAGCACCGGTCCCACCAGCGCGTACTGCGGCGGCGTGGGCAGGTCGCCGAGCAGCGCCCGGCCGGTGGTGGCCAGCACCAGGTCCGGCGAGAACCGCGGGTCGGTGTACTCGGCGACCGGCAGCCCGGCCCGCCGCCACAGCCCTTCCAGCAGGCCCGTCATCCAGGCCTCGACCCGCGGCAGGGCCCGGTAGGGGCGGCCCAGCTCCATGGCCCCCGGCGCGAAGCTCGCCCACGGCAGTGCGTGCCGGTGCGCGACCAGCGCGCCCGCCGGGGTGTGCTGGTCCACCAGCAGCGCATCGGGCCGGAACTCCCGCACCACGGCGTCCAGCGGCTTCGCGGTGAACCGCGCGTACGGGACGACGAAGCCCTCCCACAGCGAGCGCAGCGAGGCCAGGCCGTGGCCCCCCAGCGCCCGGAACGCCCGGGTGCCGGTGCCGAAGACCCGCGCGTGCGGACCGAGCAGCGGCTGCAACACCGTCTCGGTGCCGGTCCAGGCCACCTCGTGGCCGCGCGCGACCAGCTCCCTCGCGATGCCGGACGCCGGGTTGACGTGCCCGGTCAGCGGGGGCACCACCAGCAGGAAGCGGCTCATCGGCGCACCAGCTCCGCCAGGTCGCCGACGGTCAGCGCGGCCAGCGCATCCAGGTCCAGGCCGGCCCGCAGCGCGCCCAGATCGGCGCCGAAGCGCTCCCGCAGCAAGGTGTCCAGGACGGCGAACTCGGTTTCGTCCAGCGCCAGATCGGCGTCGAGCCGGGCCTGGGGGACCACCGACTGTGCCCAATCGGGCAACGCGTCGGCGGCTGCGACCAGCAGCGCCACGAGCTCCGGGTCCACGGCGGACGGCGGTCCGCAGGGCGTGTCGGGTGGCATATTCGGATCGGTTCCGGGGTGTACGAAGGAAGGCCGGATGTCAGTCATCGGGGGCTCCACCTGCTCGACGGCACGGGGGCGAAAGGGAGGGCTCCGGGTCGGTGATCACTTGTGCGACCTGCGGAGCGTGGGAATACTAGCCCGGGTGACCGCACTGGAGGCAGTGGCCGTCCACCTCCCCCCACGACTCGAATCGATCGAGGACGTGGGCGCGCGGATCGGCCTGACCCCACGTCAACTTCGACTCTTCCGCCGCTTCCACGGCCTGGACCGGGTACGCCTGGACCCGGACGGGACGCTGCTCGACCTGCTGGACGCCGCGCTCCGGGCCCTGCCCGAGCTGCGCGGCAACGAACACCGGGTCCGGTACCTGCTGCACGCGCGCAGCATGCCGGTCGCGGTGCCCTATCCGCTCAACCCGCTGCACCGGCTCCAGGAACGCTTCGGCCTCACCGGTGCCAACGCGTTCACCGTCACCCAGCAGGCCTGCGCGGCCTCGTTGCTGGCCGTCGACCTCGCCGGGCGACTCCTGGCGGACGACGGCGATCCGTCGGCGCTGGCCCTGGTGGTGGCGGGGGAGAAGACCTTCACCCTGGACGCCCAGCTCGTCCCGGACACCTCGATCTTCGCGGAGGCCTCGGCGGCCTGCCTGGTCAGCCCCGGCGGCACCCGTGACCGCGTGCTCTCCTACGCGGTGCGCCAGCGGCCCGAGTTCGACGGCCGGCTGGCCGAGGACCCGCAGCTGCTGGCGCGCTACCAGCGGGAGTACCAGTCCACCATGATCGAGACCCTGGAGGCCGCGCTCGACCAAGCTGGTCTGGACCTCTCCGGAATCGTGTTGCTGCTTCCGCACAACGTCAACCAGGCATCCTGGCGCATGATCTGCCGTCAGTTGGGCTATCCGCTCGACCGGGTGGTGCTGGACAACGTGCCCTCGGTGGGGCACAGTTTCGCTGCAGACGCCTTCATCAACCTCCGCAGCGCCATCACCGGCGGAGTGCTCCGGCCGGGCGATCACTACCTGATGGCCGCCGCCGGCGTCGGCGCCACCTTCTCGGCCATGGTCCTGCGGCACTGACGCGCCGACAGCGCACCGTCGCCGCGCCCGCCACGGCGCCTCGCCACCGCATCCCCATCACCCACCACGGGACGGTCCACCCATGTCAGACTCCGCCCTCTCCACCACCGCACCGGTCGACACCGAGCTGCGCGGCCGCATCAGGCGCGGCATCGAGGACGTGCTACCCCGCATTCTCAAGATCGAGCTCGCCGACATCCCCGAGAACGCCTGCTTCTTCGACGACCTCGGCCTCACCTCGTCCGGCACCATCGAGCTGGTCCTCGAGATCGAGGAGGAGCTCGACGTCCAGATCGACATCGAGCACCTCGGCGTGGACGACCTGCGCTCGATCGGCAGCCTCACCGACTACGTCGCCGGGCACCTCGTCGACGGGGACTGACCCGGTGCCCGCCGCCGAGTCCCGGGGCCTGCGCGTCACCAGGGCGGTCTGCGCCGGGTTCGAGGGCCGCTCCGAAGCCTCGCTCCACCCTGACCTGCGGACCTTCGTCGGCGACCTGGTCCGCCCGTACGGCCTGCCCCTGCGCGAGGACCTGCTGAGCGAGGGGGTCGGACACGACTACGGGCAGATGGCCGAGGGCCTCCTGGGCAGGGCCCTGCCCGCGGGCGAGCCCGCGGACCTGTTGATCCTCGCCTTCTCCTCCCCGGACGTGCGGCCCGGCGCCCCCGCCGCCCTCCACCTCAGCCGCCACTGCCCCGGGCAGCCGACGGCCTTCGCCGTCTGCGACCAGGGCAGCGCGGCGGCGTTCACCGCCTTTCGGATCGCCGCCGCCCACCACCGCACCGGTGGCTGTCGGCGGGCGGTGATCGTGCTCGCCGAGCAGAGCGCCCTGCACTACCAGCCCGCCGAGCCCGTCGGCCTGCCCCAGGAGCACCGGGCCGTCGTCCTGGTCTGCGAGGAGAGCGCGGGGGAGGGCCTGCGGGTCCGGCAGCAGGCGCAGGCGGACGGCTCGCAGGCCCTGCGGTCAGCACTCGCCGACCATCGGCAACGGGGCCGGGGGGCCCGCCTGTTGCTGGCCGCGGACCTGGCCGGCGCCGCCCGGATGGCCGACCGGACGGCCGACCTCGACGCGCACGGCGGCCCCGAGGCCGTCGAGAGCGCCCGACCGGGACAGCCGTTCACCGGAGTCTGGACCCTGCTGGCCGACCGCCTCGCACGGCGCCCCGAAGCCGGTGGCCCGCTGCTGGTCGCCGACCACGACCGGCGCCTGGGCAGGCTCAGCACCCTGACGCTGCCGTGACCGCCGATCCCGTGGCCGAGGCGGCCGCCGCCGACGCTGCCGCCGATGTGATCGACCTCTGGACCATCGCCACCGACCAGCCGCCGGCCGTCGTGCGCCGACTGCGAGGCCTGCTCGACCGCGAGGAACGCGACCGGGCCGACCGGGCCCACGACCCGGTCCAGGGCGCGCGCTTCACCGTGGTCAGGGGCGCGGTGCGCCTGCTGGTCGCCGACCGGCTCGGCACCGGCGCCGCCGACGTCGTGTGGCAGCGCGGCCCGCACGGCAAACCCGCGCCCGTCCTGTCGCCCGGATCCGGGCGGACCCACGTCAACTGGTCCGCCTCGGGCGCCCTCGCGGTCCTGGCCGTCGCCGACGGGCGCCGGGTCGGCGCGGACGTCGAGGAGATCCACCCACCCGGCGTCGGCGCGCGGATCGCCCGCCGCCACTTCCCGGCCCCCGACGCCGCGCTCGTCCTCCACGCCCCGACCCCGGCGGAGAGCGCGGAGCGCTTCACCCGGCTCTGGTGCCGTCGCGAGGCCTGCGTCAAGGTCCACGGCGGCCGGCTCGCCCAGGGCCTGGGCCTGGCGCTCGCCGGTCCCTCGCCGCTGCGCCTGGCCCACGCGGGCGCGCTGGGGCCCGGCCCGCTGTGGCTGGCCGACGTCAGGGTGCCGGGCCCGTTCCACGCGGCGGTCGCCGCCGACGTGGACCGTCCCTTCACCGTCCGCCAGCGCGGCTGGGTCGCCCCGCGCCTGCCCTGAACGGCCGCGCGTGGCGAGCCGTCCAGGGACCCCCGCAGGTCAGGGCACTGCCATCGATCACCGCACCGGCATCGACATGTAGACCGCACGCCGCCCGTAGGACGCGGGGACGGCCACCTCCCGGTGCGCGCGGTAGCCGAGCAGCCGCAGCAGGATGTCCGCGCCGCGCACCGCGACCATCGAGATCTGCTGGAAGCCCGCCTCCACGGCCCGCGCCCGGACGTACCCCATGAAGTCCTCCGCGACCTCCCGGCCGCGCAGGTCCTCGGCGATCACCAGGTCGTGCACGTGCAGGTTGCCCGACTCGAACGCGGTGGACTCCGCCTCGGCGAGGTCCGGGCAGCGCAGCGGCGGGTACGGCAGGCTCAGCAGGTAGCCGCGGACCGCGCCGTGCTGCTCCAGCACGAAGCAGGTCCCCGGCGAGGCGAGGGCGCGGGACTGCAGTGCCTCCCGGCCCTCGGAGAGGCCGTCGGCCGCGTAGGCGTCGTGTTCCAGCGCGACCACGGCGTCCCAGTCGTCGTCGATCAGCTGCCGGATCAGGAACTCCCCGCTCACCCGGTGGCCCCGTCCGCACCGAGGCCCTCCGCACGGGCGGCGGCCACCATCCCCGCCCAGGCCTCCACCAGCACCGCCCAGCGCTCGGCGTCCTCCTGGGCCTCGTCCAGGAGCTGCCGGCGCTGACCGGCCACCACGTCCGCGAGCTCGGCGTACTTGCCGCCCAGCTTGCGGTAGGAGCGGTCCACCACGTCCAGGCAGTGCTCGTTGCCGGCCCGGTCCCAGTCGAAGGTGCCCCGCACCAGGTCGAGGATCGGCTCGACCTTCAGCTCGTTCCGCTCGTCCAGCATCCCGCGGCCGAGGTCGATCATCCCGCCGTAGACCGGGTACAGGTACAGCATCGAGAGCAGGAACTTGACGAACCGCATCTGGTACGAGATGAAGCCGGCGCCGATGCGGCGCTCGGGGGTGTAGTAGTTGACGATGTGGCGCTTGTGGACGACGCCGGGCAGCCGGGCGTGGACCAGGGCGTGCAGCAGGGCGTAGTCGCTGCCGATGGTCTGGATCGAGGGCAGCAGCGGCAGCACCTCGTAAGCCCGGTGGTCCAGGGCGATGTTGCACATGTAGACGTCCCAGATGTCGGGCACGCCCAGGACGGAGTCGTCGGTGCCGAACGGCTCGGAGCCGGCGCCCTTGAAGGAGACGTCCACCATCGCGTCCCGCTCCTCCTGCGACCACACCGGCGGCGTCCACAGACGCACCAGGTCGCGGTAGACGTCCGGGTCCATCTCGTGGATCTCGCCGATGTCCACGTTGAGTTCGCCGATGAAGGAGCCGCTGACCAGCATCACCGGCTTGTCCGCGTCGGCCGGGTCGAGCTCGGAGCGGGACACGCCGGCCACCGCCTCGCCGGCGGGCCGGCCGATCGAGAGCAACTCGTGGTGGATCGGGAACATCGGGCGACCATCGACGACCTGGTAGTCGAAGTCGTCGTTGCGCAGGTGCGCCGAGGTGCAGCCCAGGGCGGCCGCGCCCAGGAAGAGCCGGTTGACGCAGGACCCGTACGCGACGGCCTTCGGGAGCATCAGGTCGAGCAGCAGCTCGGGGTCGGCCGCGCCGGAGCCCTTGGCCACCCGGCTCAGGAACTCCCGCTGCCGCGCCTCGCCGAGGTGGTGGACGAACACGCCGGGCGTGGGCGCGAGGGAGGCCACGGCGGCCGCGTTCTTCGCGAACTCGGCGGCGTCGGTGGTGTCGAGGACGAGGAGGTGAACCTCCACCCCGAAGGTCGCGACGGCGTAGGCCGCCTCCGCGGCGAGGTCCACGATAGTGCCGGGGCAGGCACGCATGGTGGGCAGGGCGAGGCAGACTCGTTGCATGGTGTGAGGACTCTCCGTCTGATCGTCAGATGCGGTGCGGCAGGCGTCAGTTGGGCGCGACATGCTGTCCTGGACGGCGGCTGGGACCGGCCCGTCAGGTCGCCACGGACGAGGCCACCGGTGAGGTCACGGCGCTGCGGCGGAGCCCGGCGGGGGCGCGGGGCACCGCCCGGCTCCCGCGGATGACCTTGTTTCACCACATTGGACTAGACCAACTGTGTTGTCAATGGGGTGCTTTCGAAGATCGCCCGACGCCCGCCGACACTGCCCGATGGGGCAGGTGTCCGCGCCCTCGCGCGGACGGCGCCGGGGCCCGTCGCGGGGCAGGCCTCGAGCCGCCGGCCGGGGGGTGCGGCCGACGGCTCGAGGGGTCGGTGGGGCGGTGGGGCGGTGCGGGCCCGGCCCCGGACGGCTTCGGTTTCCTGCGGTCGTGGCTCACCACCGACGAGGCTACCTGCGGCGATCGGCAGCACCAGCTGCGTCTGTTCCTTGCCCGCAGCTTCGAGATCGATCCCGGGACCAGTGGGGACTCGGCGTTCCTCGACGAGCTGGAAACCACCCCCGAATTCGCGCAGGCGGTCCGCACGGCCGCTGCCTGCCACCGCTTGACCGACGAACTGTCCAGGATCAGACCGGAGTTCACGGTGGACCGCATCCTGCCCGAGCGGATCGCGGACCTACTGATCGACCACTGGGGCTGCACCGTCGCCGACGCCGATTTCCACGCGCTGGACCGTGGGTTCGTCAAGCTCGCACCGAGGACCTGACGCCCCGGACGTACTGCCCCGCCTGGGCGCTGCAACGACGTCGGACCGCGCGGGCGACCCCTCCCGGGCTCGTGCCGAAGCCCGCCGTCGGCGCGGGGTACGGACGGCGACGGCCGGGCTCGGCCGGTCCCGGGGCGGCCTGAGCAGCAAGACATCTCATGTTGCGGGTCACCGTCGACGCCTGCCGACCTGGTCGCGGACCTGGTGAGTTCGGAGTAGTCCATACCGGCATCGGGCGGTGTCGGATGGCGTGGCTACCATGCCCGGCATGGGCTACACCACGACATTCACCGGTCAGATCGCCGTCGAGCCGCCGCTCAACGAGCAGGAGAACGCCTACCTGCGGAAGTTCGCCGGGACCCGGCGAATGAACCGTGACAACGGCCCTTACTTCGTCGACGGCACCGGCTACGCGGGACAGGGCCGCGACGCCGACATCCGCGAGTACAGCGAGCCCTCGGAGGGCCAGCCCGGCCTGTGGTGCCAGTGGGAGCCAACGGATGACGGGGCAGCGATCGAATGGAATCGGACCGAGAAGTTCTACGACTCACCCCAGTGGATGACATACCTGATCGATCACTTCCTCAAGCCGGGCGCCCACGCCCAAGGCGAGCCGGGGTTCGAGAGCTTCACCTTCGATCACCTGCTCAACGGTGTGATCGACGCGCAGGGCGCGGAGGACTGGGACACTTGGCAGTTGACAGTGCGTGACAACGAGGTGTCCGCTTCCGGGCCCGTGGAGCCCGAAACGGTGTGGCTTTGTGGAGGCTGCATCACGGAGATTGCTGATGAGGACACCATCTGCTGCCCAGGGGCGGAACCGATGCTGTCGTACGTCGTGTAAGAAGCGACTCCCAAAGCGGACGTAGTGTCACCCGCGCGTTGCACGCCTAGCACAGGTGGACGTCGTTGTTCTTCGCCCAGCGCAGGATCTTCTTGCCGTTGTGGGCGGCCTGTGCGGTCAGAGCAACTGGCGCGGTCAGACGCGGGGGCTCTCGACGGGCCGGTCCTGCTCCGTTGCGCCAGGCTGAGCGCAATGAAGGCGCTGCACGAGCTGGCGCTGTACGAGCTCAAGCTCCGCTCCCTTCACGAAGGGAGCCCGGCATAGCCCATCGTTCGTCAACTCACTATCAAATGGCTGGTATTGGCCTCCCCCTCACCGCTCCTACCACTCCTAGGCTGGGTCCTAGCCGACGGGGGGCGTAGGGCTCTCTCGTCATGTCCAGATGGGGGACCCCGTTCATGCTGACTCGCCGTACGTCCCTGCGATCCGCTGTAGCCGTCCTCGGCGTCGGTGCCGCGATCGCCCTGTCCACGACCGTCGCCACGCCCGCTTTCGCCGCCAACGAGGGCACCTACTACGGAACCTGGGGCAGCTGCGCCGCCACCGAGGAGATTCAGGTGCAGTACGTCCAGGGCGGCTACCACGACCAGATGGAGTTCTTCCCGACAACCACCGGTGCCCGTTGCGGGTACAGGCTCCTCAACAACGGCAACATCATCTGGGCCTCTCCCAGCGCGGGAACCGGGTGGGTCTACGACGGTCCGACCAACTACATGTGTCCGCAGATCTACGACCTGAGCACGGGCATCGTCAAGTGGCAGGGCGTGTGCAACTGAGGGCCTGAGCCTCCCTCCACGGGCACCCGTTCGAGATGCGCCTCGGCGCCCGCCCGTGACCGCCCGCTCGTCGGCCCGCTGTCCCCACGGGACAGCGGCCCGACAGGGTTCCCCCGAGCGACTCGCCGACCACAGGGGTACCGGATGGAATGGACGCCTCGGGCTGTCAGGCCATTCCCGGCGTCGGCCCCAGCCGACGGTCTGCCCGCGGTGACGGGCGTCCAGGAAGTCATCTCATTCGGAGCTTGAGGTGTGCATCTTCCAAGCCGGTGTTGCGTCCACTGGTTGAACCTGGTTTCACTTCCGCGGTCAGTGTGCATGATGCAGCCGGGCTGCAGGTCACCGCGGCCGGCAGCCATCTTCAGGGCATCGGTAACCAGTTCGGCGAGGTGGCGGTCTGCCATCGATCGCGTAGCCGATCACCTCACGGGTCGCCAGGTCGATGACGGTGGCCAGGTACCACCAGCCCTCGATCGTCGGAAGATACGTGATGTCGCCGACGAGTTTCCGGCCGGGCCCGGCAGCGGCGAAGTCGCGGCCGACCAGGGCGGGGGCCGGGGCGGCCCTCGTGTCCTGCTTCGTCAGGTGGCGGCGCCTGCGGCGGGTGATCCCGCGGATGTCGCGCTCGCGCATGATCCGCTCGACCCCCTTCCGGTTGATGCCGCGGCCCTGCCTGCGCAGGGCCGCATGCACCCGGGGTGCGCTGTAGGCGCCCCGGGAAGCGGCGTGGCCTTCCCGGAGCCGACCGGCCAACTCGTCCTCAGTGGACTGCCGTTCGGCGCAGGCCGGTCGTGACGCGAGCCCCGAGTAGTAGGTGGAGCGGTTGACGCCCAGCACGCGGCACGGCAGCGCGACGCCGTAGCCGTCGGGGTTGTCCTTGGCGGCCTCCGCATCGATGAAGAGGCACACCGCGCCTACTTCACGATCTCCCGGGATGCCGCACACCGACCGCAGGGTGGCGCTCCTGCGCGACGTGGTGCGCCAGTCGTGACCCCAGGTCGCCGCCTCTCCACTCACAGCGCGCTCAGATCGATCCCGACGAGCGCGAAGCCCGCGTTTCCGCCGACGGCAAGCCCGTAGGTGTCGCCGGGGGCCCCGCGCACGGCGGCGAGAGCGTGGACGGCCTGGGTGGTCCTCATGTGCAGGAGGCATCGGGGTGAGAAGGGGTCCCAGATCCGCACGGACCCCGCTCGGTCGCCGCTGGCGAGCAACGCTCGGCCTTCGGGGCCCGGGAACGAGATCAAGGCTCCCACCCGGGTGTCATGACCGGTCAGCGGCCGACCGATCGGGGTGGCGTCCAGCGGGTCCCACATTTGCACGACCCCCCCACGGTGGCCACTTACCAGCAGCGTCCGGCCCGCCGGGTCGACGAGGGGCAGCAGGGACGTGACCTCGCCCGTGAGCCCGACCGGATGCTCAGCAACCTGTGCGCCGGTCTGCGGGTTCCACACCCGTACCACTCCGTCGGCATGGCAAGCGGCCAGCAGTGCCCGGCCGTCCGGTGCGGCGAACGAGACCACTGCCGACACCCCCGTCGACGCCCCCTCCCCATGAGCGACGAGCCTGGTGCGGAGCTCCTTGCCGGCTGGACCCCAGATGCGTATCACCCCGTCACCGTGGCCGCTTGCCAGACGCAGCCGACCGTGATGGTCGGTGAACCACGTCGCCGCCCACACGGAACTGCCGAAGCCTGCCTCGAATCTGGTGACCTGCGCGCCGGTCAGCGGGTTCCACAGCAGCAGGTCTCCTCTGACGTGGCCGCTGGCCAGCAGCGGCCGCCCCGACCGACCGACGCGTGGCACCAGTGCCGTGACCGCGTAGACGCTTCCGGGGGTCAGGTACCGCCCGAGCTGGGTGCCGCTCCGCAGGTCCCACACCCGTACCGTCCCGTCGCCCTCGCCGCTCGCCAGCAGCGGACGGCCGCGTCGGTCCGTGAACGACGCCAGGGCGCGTACTTCCCCCGAGGTGTGGACCGGGTACTCGCCGGCGGCTCTGTCGGCCAGCGGGTCCCAGACCCGTGCCGTCCCGTCGTCGCCGCCGCTCGCCAGCAGAGCCCGGCCTTCCGGGTCGGGGAACGTCACCAGGGAGGAGACCCCGCCCAGGTGTCCGGTCCGGTGCTCGCCGAGCCGGGTGCCGGTCTGCGGGTCCCAGACCCGTATCATCCCGTCGTCGCCGCCGCTCGCCAGCAGAGCCCGGCCTTCCGGGTCGGGGAACGTCACCAGGGACGCGACCGCGCCCAGGTGTCCGCTCAGGCGCTCACCGGCCGGCGTGCCCGTCAGCGCGTCCCAGAGCCGCACCGTCTCGTCGCCGCCGCTCGCCAGCAGCGGGCGGCCGTCCCGGTCCGTGAACGACGTCAAGCACCACGTCCCGTAGCGGTGGCTGTAGATCCGCTTGCCTGGCTGTGTGCCGGTCAGCGGGTCCCACACCAGCACGTCCCCACCGTTACCGCTGCTTGCCAGCAGCACGCGACCGTCCCGGTCCGTGAACGAGGTCAGCGCGGTGACGCCGGGATGGCCGGTCAGCCGCTCGCCGACCGGTGCACCGGTCAGCGGATCCCATACCTGTACCGTCCCGTCGTCGCTGCCGCTCGCCAGCAGGGGGCGGCCGTCCGGGTCCGTGAACGTGACCAGGGACCAGATCGTGCCCCCGTGGCCGCGTAGCCGTTCACCGGCAGGCGTGCCGGCCAGCGGATCCCATACCTGGAGCAGCCCGTCGTTGCTGCCGCTCGCCAGCAACGGGCGGCCGTCCCGGTCCGTGAAGGCGGCCAAGGCATGGACGCCGTTGGTGCCCGTCGGGTACTCGCCGACCTGGGTGCCGGTCAACGGATCACAGACCCGCACGACCCCGTCGCTGCCGCCGAGTGCGAGCAGACGACGGCCGTCCGGGCCCGGGAACACGGTCAGCGAGGCCAGGCCCGTGCCGGTGGCGGCTGCCACGTTTCCCGTCCGGTGCAAGCGGCTGAACCACGGGAGGACGACCGCGTCACCCTGGGCTGGGGCCCCGGTCGTCGCCAGGGCGAACTGAAGGCTGGTCACTCGGGTCTGCCAGTCGGCGCCGTGCAGGAAGGGCTCGATGCCGGCCCAGGCGGCGAGCGTGCGTCGGTCGGGTGCGGGGATGAGCGGCAGACCGAGGCGTCCGAGGATCCGGCCGTCGGTGTCCCAGGGCAGGAACGCCGCGGGCAGGTGGGCATCGTCCAGCACGCCACCGAGGTCTGCGTGCTGGACGAGGTGGCGTCGGACGTAGGGGTGCGGGGGGACGTCCGGCCCGGTCACGGCGAGCTTCGCGAGCCGTTCGGCGATCCGGCGGTGCACGGGCGTGTGCGGGGCCGACCGGTCCCTGGCCGCCGCCCGTCCGCTCGCCCAGAGGTCGAGCCGGTGGGGCTCGTCGCGGAGTACTTCGGCGAGGCGCTCGTGGGCGAGGCGGTACACGGTGCGGCCGTCCTCACCGTCCTGGGTGAGGTAGCCGGCCAGACGGCCGGCGAGGAGTTCGGCGATGGCGGCGTCCGCGTCCGGCAGCGTGCGGTCCAGGACGGCTTCGGCAACTGCGGGCCAGACCGGTCCCCAGGGGATCCCGGCGCCCTGGGCGAAGGCCGCGGCCTGCAGCAGGCCGACGGCGGTGCCCGGGGTCAGGTGGTGTCCCGCCAGTCCGCGCAGGTCCTGGCGGAGCAGGCCGACCAGGCCCTGGTCGATGGATTCCCACCAGTGCGGGTCGTCGAGCAGGTCGGCGGGGGAGTCGTCCTCGCGGAGCTGGCCGGCGGCGAACCGGGCGTCCAGGAACGATATCCGGGGGATGTGCCGGGTGATGCGCGCCGCCGTCGCGGCGGGGTCGACGCCGGTGTCGACGAGGTCGGTGAGCAGGGCCTCCAGATAGGACCGGATGTCGCCCACCGTCTCGGGGCCGTCGGTGCGGAGTTCGACGGGTGGCAGGCCGCCGGATCGGAGGCTGAGGGCGCGGCGGAGCTGATCGAGGAGGGCCGTGTCCCGTGCGGGATGTGTGGGCGGCGGGCTCCCCACCGTGGTGGAGAGGTGGCTGCGGACGCCGATGACCAGCCTCGGGGAGCCCTCCTCGACCTGGGCGAGCGGCGCGATGAGCCCACTGATCAGCAGGCCGGGGGCTTCGGCTTCGTCGATGCCGTCGATGACGAACACGGGCTGTCGGCCCGCGCGGCCCAGTTCGCGCAGCGCGGTCAGCAGGGCGCCGCGAAGGGAGGCGAGCCAGTCCTTGCCCGGCTCGGGCGCAGGGGCGTCGTGCCCGATGCCTTCGAGGAGGAAGGCGGTGACCTGCTCGACACTGCGCCGACGGGCCAGGACCGCCACGTCGACGGAGCCCGGTGGGGGGACGGTGTCCCCGGGGGAGGCCTCGACGGCCCGAGCATAGGCGGGGTCAGCACGGAAGGTGGGGTCGGCGAAGGTCACGGCGCGGGCGATGACGGCTGACTTGCCGCTGCCGGCGGTACCGGTGACGACCAGCGACGGGCTGTGCCCGGGCGGGGGCCCCTCCCGGAGGAATCCGGCCAGGGCGGTGGTGAGCGGGCGCCGTCCCCGGAAGTACCAGCCCGGGTCGCTGCGGTGGGGGCGACCGCTGGCCCGGCCGGTCCAGTAGTCCAACTCCTGACGGGTGACGGCGAGCTGGCTGCGCTGCGCATCCACCAGGCGGTCCGTGCGGCGGTAGCCGGGGTTCGGCAGGCACAGGTGCGCCGCGCGGGAGCCGTCCGTCCCGAGCAGTTGCAGGGGTGCCGTGAGCCCGGTGCGCTGGGCCGCGGTGTAGAGCTGCTCCATGAAGTCGCTGACACTCAGGTACTCGGCCGTCAGACCGGCTGTGGTGCTCAACTGCCGGTGCACTTGGCCGAGGAGGGTGGCGAAGTCGGTGACGCCGACCGTGGTGGCAACACCGGTGGTGGCGACGACGGCAAGCGTGGGGCTTCCGAAACGGCGAACATCCAGGTCGTGGGCCAGCTCGGCGAGTCCGATGCCGACGCCACCGGCATAGCAGGTGTTGACCATGACCAGCACGTGCTCGGCACGCGAGTCGATCGCGGCGCCGATGAGGTCGGCGGTGCGGTAGGCGGTGGCGGTCAGCCGGTCACGGTCGGTTCCGGGCAAGAGGAGGAAGTGGCTCCCCGCCGCGGTGGCCTCGCCGTGACCGGATACGAACAGGACCAAGGCGTCGCCCGCCGGGGCCTCGCGCAGGTCACTGGCGTGCAGGAAGCCGTCGATGTCGCTGCGCCTGGAGAGACCGGTCGCGTGCTCGGCGGTGAAGCGTCGACGGCCCAGGGCAGGATCGCACCACCAGGCCTCCAGGGCACGCAGTTGCTCCTTCATCCCGTCGGTGAAGGCCTCGTCACCATCCTGATAGCCCGTCACGACGACTGTCAGAAGACGGCGTTGCGTTCGGTCGGTTTCGGGAACGGCCTCTCGCGCGCTCGTCATGGCCGTTAGTGTGCTGCACGAGCAACGGGTGAGGGGGAGAATCCGTGAAGGACACCAGTGGTCCCCTCCGGCACCCGGAGGCCGGGCGGGCGCGGGACGTCACCCGGGACGCGGTGGTGATCGTGCCAGGGATCATGGGGAGCGAACTACGCGACGCCCGTACCGGTGATCTGCTCTGGGGCCTGAAACCGCGGATGATCGGCCGCGCCCTGGGCCGCGACGGCGGCCTGGCCGCACTCCATGTCACGGAGGCGGAGCTGGCAGCAGAACGGCCCGTGCGGGTGCGGGCGTCCGGGCTGCTGGCCTTCCCGGCCTGGCTCCCGGTCCTGCGAGGGGCAGAGCCGTACCACGACCTCTGCCGGACCGTACTCGGTGCGGTGGCCGATGAGCGGGCGATCCTGCGCTTCGCATACGACTGGCGGCTGTCGGTGGCGTACAACGGAGGACTCCTCGCGGAGGAGGCGCGTCGGCATCTGGACACCTGGACGGCCACCGTCACCCGTAGCCCTGAGCTGCGTGGCCTGTGTACGGACGGGATGCCGCGCCTGGTGTTCGTGGCCCACTCGATGGGCGGGCTGGTCACCCGGAGCGCGCTGGCCCGGCAGGGGGACCTGGCGTCCGACACGCGGACGGTGATCACCCTCGGCACGCCGTTCCTGGGCGCGGCCAAAGCCGCCCTGATGCTGAACGGCGGCCGCAATGCCTCGGGAGCCGAGGCCGCGGTCCGGGACCGGGCGCAGGCCATGGCTGCGACGATGCCCGGTGTATACGACCTCGTGCCGGACTACCGCTGTGTGGACGAGGGCAGGGACGTCATTCGTCTCACCCCGGCCATGATCGCCGGCATCGGCGGCGATCCGTATCTCGGCGCAACCGCCGCCGGCTTTCGGGAAGCGATGCGCTCCGAGCCACCGCCCCGTCTGCCCGACCACCGGGCCGTGTACGGCACCTCCCAGCCGACCGTGCAGAGCATCCGCATCGACAGCGGCGTTGTCCACCCGCAGCACCGGGCCTTCAGAGCTGACGCCCGAGGTCTCCTGGTCCGCGACGCGAACGGCATGCCAGTCTGGTCGGACCGCCAGGGCGACGGCACGGTCTACCGTGACGCCGCGAGCGGCGGCACCGGCAAACCGGTTCCCCTCCCCCTGCAGCACGGGGCTCTCGCCAAGGACCGCCACGCGCTGGCGTATGTTCACGGCGTACTCACCGAGCAGGAACCGCACACCGGCCCCCCGATGGCACCGGGCGAACTCGGACTCGACCTGCCGGATGCGGGCGTGATCGCCGGCCGGCCCTGGCGGCTGCGGCTCACCGGACGTACCCGCCCCACCGGAGTGACCTGCGAGATCGTCCAGGTCGAAACCGGTGCCACCATCTCCCGGCCACGCCCGTCCACCTCCGACGGCGGTCTTACGGCAACCGTCACCCTGCCCGTGCCGGGCCTCTACCGGGTCGGCGTCCACGGAAGCGACCGAAAGCGGGTCACTCAGTTCGTCATGGTCTTCGAACCAGAGCCGTAGGCGCCGCTGCTGCCGCCGCCGCCAGCGCCGGCGACGGTGGGCGACGGGGCCGGTGAGCATCGACGTGCGCCGGTCGCATCGCCGTCAACCGCGTAGTAGTGCAGTTGCCGTGCCGGAAACAGCCGCAGTCGTCGCTCCGGGAGGGCAGTGCGACGACCGCGTGAGCTGAAACCAGCTAGCCGAACTTCTCTCAGGGTTACCGGAGTTGGTCGAGGTCGAAGACGGCGGTGACCGGCGCGTGGTCGCTCCAGCGCTCCGCGTGGGTGGCGGCCCGCTCGACGTGGGCCTTGCTGCAGGAGTCCGCCAACTTCTGACTGGCCATCAGGTAGTCGATCCGCCAGCCGGTGTCGTTGTCGAAGGCGCGGCCGCGGTAGGACCACCAGGAGTAGGGGCCCTCCTGGCCGGGGTGCAGGCGGCGGACCACGTCGACGTAGCCGGCCTCGTCGAGGACGCGGGTGAGCCAGGCGCGCTCCTCGGGGAGGAAGCCGGCGGACTTCTGGTTGGCCTTCCAGTTCTTGAGGTCGACCTCGTGGTGGGCGATGTTCCAGTCGCCGCAGATCACGACCTCGCGGCCGTCGGCGGCGGCGCGGGCGCGCAGGTCGGTGAGGTGGACCAGGAACTCGGCCATGAAGCGTTCCTTCTCCTCCTGGCGTTCCGTGCCGACCTCGCCGGAGGGGAGATAGAGGCTCGCCACGGTAAGGCCCGGAATGTCCATTTCGGCATATCTGCCCGAATTGTCGAATTCCGCCGAACCGAATCCGATCTGCGTGCGCTGCGGTTCGGTCCGCGACAGGACCGCCACACCCGCCCGGCCCTTCGCGGCGGCCGGCGCCCACAGGGCGTGCCAGCCGGGCAGCTCGCGCAGCTCGGCCGGGAACTGCCCGGCCTCGGCGCGGACCTCCTGCAGGCAGAGGACGTCGGCGTCGGTGCCGGCCAGCCACTCCAGGAAGCCCTTCTTCGCGGCGGCCCGAATCCCGTTCACATTCACAGTCGTTACCACGGTCACCCCGGCAGCCTACCCGCCCGCCCGGACAGCGCCGCCCCGCCGCGCGCCGGTCGCCGCGACGGCCGGTGGGCGGCGGGGCGGATGGCCTGCGGGTGCCCCCGCGGTGGGCAGGTGTGCGGGCGGCGACGGCGAATCGTGAACACGGCATGAATGTCCCCGCGGGCCCCGCCGACCGCTGCCATTGGTCTTGACCATCTCCGGCCGGACGGCCTAGGGTCACTTACTGCAAAGACCTTTAATAAAGAAGGACGGATAAAGCCCGAGCCCTCACCTGGCAGAACCTGCCGGTGCGGCCGGAGCGCACACGGTCCTTCAGGATGCCGGCGGTCGCCCCGCACGACCGGAGGCCGGCCAGGGTGGAGGACACGGTGGGGACAGCTCAGCTGACGGCGGTACCGGAGCCGAAGTACTGGCACCTGCGCTCGGTGCTGTTGCGCGCCATCGACTCGGAGTTCTCCACCGGGCAGGTGATCCCGAACGAGCGCGATCTCGCCGCCCGCTTCGGGGTGGCCCGGGCGACCCTGCGCCAGGCGCTCGACCAGCTGGAGCTGGAGGGCCGGCTGGTCCGCCGCCGCGGCATCGGCACGCTGGTGGCCGCTCCGCGGGTCGGCGTCCCGGTCAGCCGGCGCGAGGAGGGCTGGCCCGGCGGTACCCGCGAGCAGGTCTGGCAGAACATCGACTGCACCAGCGCACCGGCGTCCGAGCAGCTCGCCAAGGCGCTCGGCATCCAGGCCGGCGAGACGGTGCACACCGTGCGCCGGGTGCGGGTGACCCAGGGGCAGACGGTGGCCACCGAGTCCCTGCACGTGCCGGACGCGACGGTGGCCCAGGTGCCGGCGATCCGCCTGTCGGGCGCGGCGGCCGAGGGCGACGACCAGGCCCGCTCGCTCATGCGCCGCCTGGAGCGGCTCACCGTGGACGGCGAGTCGCGCGCGGTGGAGCTGGGAGTGGCCGAGGCCGAGGAGGCCGCGCTGCTGCAGCGTCCGCCGGGTACCCCGGTGCTGGTGGTGACCACCCAGTACGCGTCGGCCGGCCGGCTGGCGGCGCTGGGCGTCTCCACCTACCGTGCCGACACCTGCCGGCTGACCTTCGGCGAGACCGGACTGGTCGAGGTCACCCCGGTCGCGGCCGCGACGCCGACCGCCACCAGGACTGCCTGAGGTCGTCACCACGACCCGCTGAGACGTGAGCGTGCCCCCGGTCCCTGAAGTTCCAGGGCCCGGGGGCGCGTCGTGTTCACGCCCCGTGCCGTCCTGCCCCGTTCCGTCTCGGACGGTGTCCCTGCCCGGTGGTGGGCCCGGGTCAGCTCCGGGAGACCGGCTGGTCGACGGCGAAGAGCTGCTCCTCCACCTGGTCCAGCGCGAGGCGCAGCGCGCCGAGCGCCACCACGTCCTCGCCCAGGACGGAGAGCGCCACCTCCGGTGCCCGCAGGGTGTAGAGCGCCAGCTGTTCGCGCAGCGGCTCCAGCACGTCGTCCAGTCCGGCCGCCCAGCCGCCGACCACCACCAGCTGCGGGTCGATCGCCAGCACCAGTGCCGTGACGTCGTGCACCAGCCGGCGCAGGAAGCGGTCCATCGCGACCATCGCCACCTGGTCGCCCTCGCGGGCCAGGGTCAGCACCCGGGCGACCGCGGCCTCGTCCAGCGGGTCGAGCGGCTTGCCGGTGGTGGAGAGCAGCCGCTCGGGGGTCGCCTCGCGGCCCAGCAGGTGCAGCGCGCCGATCTCGCCGGCCGCGCCGCCGAAGCCGCGGTGCAGCCGCCCGTTGATCAGCGAGCCGGCGCCCGGACTGAGGCCGGCCAGGACGAAGACGACGTCGCCCATGCCGACCGCAACCCCCTGCCAGTGCTCGGCGATGGCCGCGAGGTTGGCGTCGTTCTCGATCAGCACCGGGCAGCGGAACGAGCGGCGCAGCCGCGCCCCGAGGTCGAGCCCGGTCCAGCCGGGCATCGCGGTGCCCAACTGGACGTTGCCGTCCTTGTCCACGATGCCCGGGGTGCCGACGCCGACCGCCCAGAGGCTGTCGCGCGAGACCCCGGCCCGGCGCAGCACCTCGGCGACGGCGGTGCGCACCGCACCCAGCCGCTCCTCGGCGTCCAGCGCCTCGTCGACCGCGCGGGCGTGGCTGCCGATCTGCCGGCCGGTCAGGTCGGCCAGCACCACGCGGATCCCGTGCACGCCGATCTCCACGCCCAGCGTGTGCCCGGCCTCGGCGCGGAACCGGAACCAGCGGGCCGGGCGGCCGCGCTGGCGTCCGCTGTCCTGGGTCTGCTCCACCTCGGCGACCAGGCCCGACTCCACCAGGCCCTCGATCACGCCCTCGACGGTCGGCCGGGACAGCCCGGTGTCGCCGACCAGCTGCGTCAGGGTGACGGACTGCCCGTCGCGCAGCGCGCGCAGGGTGACCGCGGCGTTGATCCGACGCAGCAGCGAGGAGTCTCCTCCGGTGAGCCGATCCGCCAAGACGCTGCCTTTCCGCGTTCGCGCGACAGCCCTGGCGCGCGGTGACGAGTGCGCGGTGACGTCCGGTGCCCCGCGAGGATTGGCCGTCCGGCGGTGCGGCACCAGGTGCCGCGTACCGGAGGGCGTCAGCCGGATCGTACCCGCGAGCCCCGGCCGCCGCGAGCATCTGTGCAGCTCATGACCGGTTCGGTATCGAAAGTTGACCTACCGGCCACCGTGGGTGTGCCGGGCCCGCGCGGGCCCGGCTGACCGGACGTCAGCGGGGCCGGGCCCCGATCACCCGCCGGTGGGCGCCGAGCGTGCGCGAGCGGGGGCGCCGGGTGGACTAGGGTCGGCTCACCGCCCCCACGCGCCACCCCTGACCAGAGGAGAGCGCCATGTCCGGCCTCGTCACGACGCCCGCCCCGACCGGCACCGATACCGCTGCCGATACCGACACCGATGCCGCTGCCGCGCGGGACGGCGCCGCCACCGCGGGTGCCGACTTCGTGCGGGCGCAGACCCGGCTCGCCGCGGTGCCGTTCGTGCCGGAGATCAGCCTGCACCTGGCCGAGGAGGCCATCGAGCTGTGGGAGCGGACCGAGTCGGAGCGTGGTGAGATCGGGCTGCCGCCGCCGTTCTGGGCCTTCGCCTGGGCGGGCGGCCTGGGCGTGGCCCGCTACGTCCTGGACCACCCCGAGCTGGTCGCCGGCCGTCAGGTGCTGGACCTGGCCGCCGGGTCGGGGCTGGTCGGGGTGGCGGCGGCGCTGCGTGGGGCGGCGGTGGTGCGGGCGGCCGAGATCGACGCCTACGCGGTGGCCGCCATCGCTCTCAACGCCGAGGCCAACGGGGTGCGGATCGAGGCGCGCTGCGCCGACCTGCTGGACGGGGACGGCGCCCCCGCCGAGGTGGTGCTGGCGGGGGACGTGTTCTACGAGCGCGCGATGGCGGCCCGGTTCCTGCCGTTCCTGGAACGGGCGGTCGCCCGCGGCGCGGTGGTGCTGGTCGGCGACCCGGGCCGGGCGTACCTGCCGCGCGAGCGCTTCACCGCGCTCGCGGAGTACGACGTGCCGGTGCTGGCCGACCTGGAGGACCGGGCGGTGAAGCGGACCACCGTGTGGCAGTTGGGGTGAACCGCCCGCACCGGCCGTCCCACGACGTGGAATCCGGGTGCGCCCGGCCGCGCGGGGCTGTGAGGATCGGGTGATGGACGAGATCACCATCCGCCGGGCGACCGAGCACGAGATCCCCGCACTGCTGGCCTTCTGGGCCCGCGCGGCCGAGGGCACCAGCATCTCCGACGATCCGGCGGGGGTGGCCCGGCTGATCGCCCGTGACCCGCAGGCGCTGATCGTCGCCGAGCGGGCCGGCGCGGTGGTCGGCACCGTGATCGCCGGGTGGGACGGCTGGCGCGCCTCGCTCTACCGGCTCGCGGTCGACCCGGCGCAGCGCCGCCAGGGCATCGGCGCGGCGCTGCTGGCGGCGGCGGAGGAGCGCTTCCTGGCGGTCGGCGGGCGCCGGGCGGACGCCATGGTGCTGGAGGCGAACGCGCCGGGCCGGCGCACCTGGCAGGCGGCCGGTTACCAGCGCGAGGAACGCTGGCGCCGCTGGGTCAAGCCGCTCACGGGCTGAGCCGCCACACCAGCCGCGCCGCCCATCAGCCGTGCCGCCCACCTGCTGAGCCACCCGGCCTCCGCGCCCGACCCGGCTACCGTGCCTACCGCGCCCGGTGCGTGGCGCTGAACGCCGCCGCGTCCCAGACCCCGCCCAGTGCCGTGGCCAGCGCGGCGGCGGCGAGTTCGGCGAAGGCCGCCCCGCCGGTGCCGGTGGCGTCGGCGGGCAGCGCGCCGAGCAGCGGTGCGCCGGCCGCCCGGGGCAGGTCGGCCAGGTTGCAGCGGGTGGCGAGGTCCGGGGCGATCGGCCAACTGCCGATCACCACACCGGCGTTGCGCAGCCCGCGAGCGCGCAGCGCCTCGGCGGTGAGGGTGGTCGTGTTGAGAGTGCCGAGCCCGGCGCTGGCCACCACCAGCACCTCCGCCGCCGCTCCGGCGGCCCCGGCCATGTCGGCCAGGGTCAGCCCGTCCGCGTCGTAGCGGACCAGGAGGCCGCCCGCGCCCTCGACCAGGACCAGGTCATGCGCGGCGGTCAACTCGTCGATCGTGGAGCTGACCTGACGCAAGGTCAGATACGGCAGCCCGGCCCGTTGGGCGGCCCGCTCGGGCGCCAGCGGTTCGGGGTAGCGGCACAGTTCGCGCGTTGTCAGCGAGCCGCCGCCCGACGGTGCCCCGACCGACGCCGCCCCGCCGGCTGCCCCGCCCGACGACGCGCCGGCCACCGGGGCGTCCACCAGCCGCACGACCTCCTCGGCGTCCCCCGCCTCGCCCGGGGCCACCCCGGTCTGGCCCGGCTTGAGCACCGCGGTGCGCAGGCCGGCCCGGACCGCGAGCGCGGACACCGCGGCCGTCACCGCGGTCTTGCCGACCTCGGTGCCGGTGCCGGTGACGAAGAGCAGGCGGGTCATCCGGCCACCGCCGCCGCCGTGACGGCCGCGCAGATCCGCGCCAGGTCGTCGTCGCCGGTGACGTACGGCGGCATGGTGTAGACGAGGTCGCGGAACGGCCGCAGCCAGACCCCGGCCCGGGCCGCCGCCTCGGTGGCGGCCGCCATGTCCACCTGGTGGTCGAGCTGCACCACGCCGATGGCACCCAGCACCCGGACGTCCTTGACGCCGGGGGCGTCGGCGGCGCCGGCCAGTCCGGCCAGCAGTCCGCTCTCCAGTCGCTTGACCTCGCCCTGCCAGTCCTGGCCGAGCAGCAGGTCGATCGAGGCGTTGGCGACCGCGGCCGCCAGCGGGTTGCCCATGAACGTCGGTCCGTGCGCGAGGATCGGCACCTCGCCCTGGCTGATGCCGTCCGCGACCCGGCCGGTGCACAGGGTGGCGGCCATCGTCAGGTAGCCGCCGGTGAGCGCCTTGCCCAGGCAGAGCACGTCGGGGGAGAGGTTGGCGTGCTCGGCGGCGAAGAGCCGGCCGGTCCGGCCGAAGCCGGTGGCGATCTCGTCGAAGACGAGCAACACCCCGTGCTGGTCGCAGAGTTCGCGCAGCAGGCGGAGGTAGCCGGGGGAGTGGAAGCGCATCCCGCCGGCGCCCTGCACGATCGGCTCCACGATCAGCGCGGCCAGCTCCCCCGCGTGCCGCTCGACCAGGTCGGCCAGCTCGGCGGCGTACTGCGGGTCGACTTCGGCGTCGAAGCCGGTCGGCGGCTCACCCGCGAAGAGCTGCCGCGGCAGCACCCCTTCCCAGAGCTGGTGCATACCGCCCTCGGGATCGCAGACCGACATCGGGTGGAAGGTGTCGCCGTGGTAGCCGCCGCGCCAGGTGAGCACCCGCCGCTTCTCCGGACGCCCGAGCGAGCGCCAGTACTGCAGGCACATCTTCAGCGCGACCTCGACCGCGACCGACCCGGAGTCGGTCAGGAAGACGTGCTGCAGCGGCTCGGGGGTGATCTCCACCAGCTTGGCCGCCAGCCGCACGGCGGGCTCGTGGGTGAGCCCGCCGAACATGACGTGGCTCATCCGGCCGAGCTGCTCGCGGACCGCCTCGTTGAGCACCGGGTGGTTGTACCCGTGCAGGGCGGCCCACCAGGAGGACATGCCGTCGATCAACTCGTCGTGGCCGCCCACGGGTTCGGCCATCCGCAGCCGCACCCCGGCGGCCGACTCGACCACGTAGGGGGTCGCGGTGCCGGGCATCGGACCGTACGGGTGCCAGACGTGCGCCCGGTCCAGGGCGAGCAGGGACGGCACGGTGAGCGGGGAGTTCGCCTCGCGCGGGGACATGGCAGGGATCTCCTGGTCGTCAGGCGTTGGGGGCCAGTTCGGTGCCGGCGCCGCGGCGGCGCACCCGCACCAGGTCGGTGCGCGCCTCCTCGTCGCCGCCACCGGCAACTGCCCCGCCACCGGCCACCTCGCCACCGGTCGCCTCGTCGCCGGGCTCCCCGCACGGCCCGCAGCCGTCCGTGCCGTGTCCACCGCAACCGGCCTCGGCCGCCGGCGCCCGGCCACTGCCGCAGCCACCGCCGCCCGTCCCGCACCCGCCGCCGTTGCCGCCGTCGGCGCCCGCCGTGTCGTGGCCGCCGCAGGCCGAGCCGAGCTCGGCGCGGTGGCGCGGCAGGGTGGCCTCGCCCTGGCCCTCGACCTCGAAGCCGGCGTCCTTGATCATGTCGAGGTCGGCCTGTCCGGCCTGGCCCTCACTGGTCAGGTAGTCGCCCAGGAAGATGGAGTTGGCGATGTGCAGGCCCAGCGGCTGCATGCTGCGCAGGTGCACCTCGCGGCCGCCGGCGATCCGCACCTCGACGTCCGGGTTGACGAACCGGACCATCGCCAGGATGCGCAGGCAGCGCTGCGGGGTGAGGTTCCACTCCTTGGCCAGCGGGGTGCCCTCGAAGGGGATGAGGAAGTTCACCGGCACCGAGTCCGAGCCCAGCTCGCGCAGCGCGAAGACCACGTCCACCAGGTCCTCGTCGCTCTCGCCCATGCCGGCGATCAGGCCCGAGCAGGCCGACAGGCCCGCGCCGTGCGCCTTGGAGACGGTGTCCACCCGGTCCGCGTAGGTGTGGGTGGTGGTGATGTCCCCGTAGGTGCCCTCGGAGGTGTTCAGGTTGTGGTTGTAGGCGTCGGCGCCGGCCGCGCGCAGGCGCTCGGCCTGGTTGTCGGAGAGCAGGCCCAGGCAGGCGCAGATCTCCACCGCCGGCTCCTGCTCCTTGATGGCGGCGATGGTGCCGGCGACCCGGTCGATGTCACGGTCCGTCGGGCCGCGTCCGCTGGCCACCAGGCAGACCCGCTTGGCGCCGCCCTTGACCCCGGCGGTGGCCGCCTCGGCCGCCTCCCCGGGCTTCAGCCAGGTGTACTTGAGGATCTCGGCCTTCGAGCCCAGCCGCTGCGAGCAGTACGAGCAGTCCTCGGGGCAGAGCCCGCTCTTCAGGTTGACGAGGTAGTTGAGCTTGACCCGGCGGCCGAACCACTGCCGGCGCACCCGCCCGGCGGCCGCGACCACGTCCAGCAGCTCGTCGTCGGTGGTGGCGAGGACGGCCAGCGCTTCCTCCCTGGTGGGGAGCTCGCGGTTCAGGCCCTTGGCGGTGAGGGTGTCAAGCAGATCCATGGCACAGATCCTGCCCGGCCGACCTTCACCGGCGCCATAGCGAACCGGCCAGAAGATCTCTGCAAAGGTGTGCGAGTTGTCACAGTGCGCCCCCGGACCAGGTGGATCGTGCTCGTCCGGCCGGTCGGTCGTGGACGTCCCACCGCCGCGCCGCAAGCACCGTGGCCGGCCGCCCGGCCGGGTCCCGGCGTCAACGGATCCCCCCTGACCTGCGGTCGGCGATCCCCGCCTAGAATCTGCGCCATGACCACGCAGGGGGACTCCCGCCCGATATCCGCCGACTCCGACCGTACCCGGGAAGCCGTCAGAAGCAGTCCGCGCGGCGGTTCCAGGCGAGTGGTCACCTGGTGCGTCGTGGTCGCGGCCCTGGGTGCCGGCGGCTGGCTGGTGACCCGTCCCAACCCCGGCGACTGGCTGCCGGGCCTGGGCCCCTCCAGCAAGGACGACGGCAGGTCGCTGGTGATCGGCAGCCCGGCGCCGACCTCGGCCACCGACCCCAACCCGTTCTCGGTGGACCGCTACTTCCCGCCGACCCGGCAGATCGACCTCGGCGGTTTCCACGCCAAGCGCGCGCGGGCCCAGCAGGGCGGCGACTGCTCGGAGATCGTGCAGGACCCGGCGAAGAACCCGCTGCACGACATCGACTGCCAGGGCTACCTGACGGTCAGCTTCGTGCGGCAGGACACCAAGGTGATCACCAGCGTCACCGTGCTGCGGTTCGCCGACGACGCGGCCGCCGCGAAGGCGGTGGCGGCGCTGCAGGGCCAGGGCGGCGCCCTGCGCTTCATGACGCCGGACAGCGGCGTGGCGCAGACCCCGCCGGCGGCCGGCGCGAAGAACGACCAGGCGCCGCGGGCCGAGGCGGTCAACCGCTATGTGACGGTCACCGGTTCGCGCTTCGCGGACGGGCACGGTCCCGCGACCAGCCCCGACCCGGACCTCGCCGAGGCCACCCGGGACGCCTCCTACACGGCCGGCGCCGCCTTCATGTGGTCCTGAACCCAGCAGCGGGCGCCACTCCCTGACGATCCGTCAGGGCGCGGCGCCCGCCGTCCGGTCAGCCCAGCCGGTCGACCGCGGTGACCCGCAGCACGGCCCGGCCCTCCTCGTCGGAGCCGTGCAGGTCCACCTCGGCGCTGATGCCCCAGTCGTGGTCGCCCGCCGGGTCGTCGAAGATCTGCCGCACCCGCCAGGAGCCCTCGTCCTCGTTCTCCTCGATGAGCAGCATCTTGGGCCCGCGCGCGTTCGGGCCGGTGCCGAGGTCGTCGTGCTCCTCGTAGTAGGCGTCCATCGCGTCCGCCCAGCGGTCCGCGTCCCAGCCGTACTCGCTGTCCAGCTCGGCGAGCTGGCTGTAGCGCTCGAGCGCGCACAGCTCCACGCGGCGGAACATCTCGTTGCGCACCAGCACCCGGAAGGCCCGCGCGTTGGCCGTGACGGGCAGCGGCTTGGTGTCCAACTCCCGCTCCTTGTCGGCCTCGTCGGTGGGGTTGGCGAGCTGCTCCCACTCGTCGAGCAGGCTGGAGTCGACCTGCCGGACCAGTTCGCCCAGCCAGGCGATGACGTCCTTGAGGTCGTCGGTCTTCGCGTCCTCGCGCACGGTCTGCTCCAACGCCTTGTAGGCGCCGGCCAGGTAGCGCAGCACGATGCCCTCGGTGCGGGCCAGGTCGTAGTGGCCGACGTAGTCGGTGAAGGTCATCGCGCGCTCGTAGAGGTCACGGACCACCGACTTGGGCTGCAGCGGGTAGTCGCCGATCCACGGGTGCGCCCGCTGGTAGACCTCGTAGGCGTGGTTCAGCAGCTCCTCCAGCGGCTTGGGGTAGGTCACCTCCTGCAGCCGCTCCATCCGCTCCTCGTACTCGATGCCCTCGCGCTTCATCTCACCGATGGCCTCGCCGCGCGCCTTGTTCTGCTGCGCGGCCAGGATCTGGCGCGGGTCGTCCAGGGTCGCCTCGACCACCGAGACCACGTCCATCGCGTAGGTCGGCGACTCGGGGTCGAGCAGTTCGAAGGCGGCCAGCGCGAAGGTGGAGAGCGGCTGGTTGAGCGCGAAGTTCTCCTGGAGGTCGACGGTCAGCCGCACGATGCGGCCCTCGGCGTCCGGCTCCGGCAGCCGCTCCACCACGCCGCCGGCCAGCAGCGAGCGGTAGATGGCGATCGCCGAACGGATGTGCCGGCGCTGGGCGGAGCGCTCCTCGTGGTTGTCGGTGAGCAGCCCGCGCATCGCCTCGAAGGCGTTGCCCGGGCGGCCGATCACCGAGAGCAGCATCGCGTGGCTGACCCGGAAGCGCGAGACCAGCGGCTCGGGGTCGGCCGCGATCAGTCGCTCGAAGGTCTCCTCGCTCCAGCCCACGAAGCCCTCGGGGGCCTTCTTGCGGACCACCTTGCGCTTCTTCTTCGGGTCGTCGCCGGCCTTGGCCAGCGCCTTGTCGTTCTCCACCACGTGCTCGGGCGCCTGCGCCACCACCTGGCCGACGGTGTCGAAGCCGGCCCGGCCGGCCCGGCCGGCGATCTGGTGGAACTCCCGGGCGCGCAGCGTGCGGACCTTCACGCCGTCGTACTTGGAGAGCGCGGTGAAGAGCACCGTGCGGATCGGCACGTTGACCCCGACGCCGAGCGTGTCGGTGCCGCAGATCACCTTCAACAGCCCTGCCTGCGCCAGGCGTTCGACCAGCCGGCGGTACTTGGGCAGCATCCCCGCGTGGTGCACGCCGATGCCGTGCCGCACGAAGCGCGACAGGTTGCGGCCGAACTTGGTGGTGAAGCGGAAGTTGCCGATGAGTGCCGCGATGGCGTCCTTCTCCGCCTTCGTGCACATGTTGATGCTCATCAGCGACTGGGCCCGCTCGACGGCCTCCTTCTGGGTGAAGTGCACGACGTAGACCGGTGCCTGACCGGTCGTCAGCAACTCCTCCAGGGTGTCGTGCAGGGTGGTGCGCTTGTACTCGTAGAAGAGCGGCACCGGGCGGGTGACCGAGCGGACCACGGTGGTGGGCCGGCCGGTGCGCCGGGTGAGGTCCTCCTCGAAGCGGCGGACGTCGCCCAGGGTCGCCGACATCAGCAGGAACTGTACCTGCGGCAGCTCCAGGATCGGGATCTGCCAGGCCCAGCCGCGGTCCGGCTCGGCGTAGAAGTGGAACTCGTCCATCACCACCTGGCCGATGTCGGCCCGGCGGCCGTCGCGCAGCGCGATGTTGGCCAGCACCTCCGCGGTGCAGCAGATGATCGGCGCGGTCGGGTTCACGCTCGCGTCGCCGGTCATCATGCCGACCTGCTCGGTGCCGAAGATCTTGCACAGGTCGAAGAACTTCTCCGAGACCAGCGCCTTGATCGGGGCGGTGTAGAAGGTGCGCTTGCCCTCCGCCAGGGCGGCGAAGTGGGCGCCGGCCGCCACCAGGCTCTTGCCGGAGCCGGTGGGGGTCGCCAGGATCACGTTGGCGCCGGTGAAGAGCTCGATCAGCGCGTCCTCCTGAGCGGGGTACAGCGTGATGCCCCGCTCCTCCGCCCACGCGGCGAAGGTGGTGTACAGCGCGTCGGGGTCAGCGGGCTTGGGCATCAGGTCGAGGAGGGTCACCGGCCTATCTTGCCTGGTCCCGATCAACCTGGGCAAAGACCGGGTGCCCGGCCGGGCGCCCGGCACCCCCCCGATCCGGCCCCGTCGCGGGGCCGCCGCGCTGTGCCGCGGCGCACATTGCCCGGCCGGGGGCGGCCGTGCCAGGCTGCCGGGCATGATCCAGCACACCGACGCGACCGCCCGGCCGACCGCCCCCGCCGCCGTCTTCGACTGGCTCGACGAGGCGGCCGAGCTGCGGTCCCGGGCCGGTCTGACCCGGACCCTGCGCAGCCGCCCGGCCCAGGACCCGGTCCTCGACCTGGCCAGCAACGACTACCTGGGACTGGTCCACCACCCCGAGGTCACCCGGGCCGCCGCCGAGGCCGCGCTGCGCTGGGGTGGCGGCTCCACCGGCTCGCGCCTGGTCACCGGGACCACCGCGCTGCACACCGAGCTGGAAGTCGAGCTGGCCGACTTCTGCGGAGTCGAGGCGGCGCTGGTCTTCTCCAGCGGCTACACCGCCAACCTGGCGGCGCTGACCGCCCTGACCGACCCGGACACCCTGATCGTCTCCGACGCGAACAACCACGCCTCGCTGATCGACGGCTGCCGCCTCGCCCGTGCCCAGGTGTTCCGCGCCCCGCACGCCGACCCGGTCGCGGTCGGCGCGGCGCTCGCCGACCGCGCGCAGCCGCGCGCCGTGGTGGTCACCGACTCGGTCTTCTCGGTGGACGGCAACGCCGCCCGGCTGCCCGAGCTCTCCGCCGCCGCCCGCGCGCACCGCGCCGCGCTGCTGGTGGACGACGCCCACGGGCTCGGCGTGCTCGGCCCCGGCGGGCTCGGCCTGCTGGCCGCGGCCGGGGTGGCGGGGGGGAAGTCGGCCGTCGCCACCGCCACCCTGTCCAAGTCGCTCGGCTCCCAGGGCGGCGTGGTGCTCGGGCCGAGCCGGGTGGTGCGGCACCTGGTCGAGACGGCCCGCAGCTTCATCTTCGACACCGGTCTGGCCCCGGCCGCCGTCGGCGCCGCGCTCGGTGCGCTGCGCCTGCTGCGCGCCGAGCCCGAGCGGGCCGAGCGTGCCCGGGAGGTGGCCCGCACCCTGGCCGACCGGCTCACCGCCGCCGGCCTGCTGGCCAGCGTTCCCGACGCGGCCGTGGTCTCGGTGCGCGCCCCCGGGCCGCAGGAGGCGCTCGGCTGGGCCGCCGACTGCCGACGGGCCGGCCTCGCGGTGGGCTGCTTCCGCCCCCCGTCCGTCCCCGACGGCCTCTCCCGGCTGCGGCTGACGGCGCGCGCCGACCTGACCGACGCCCAGATCGAGCTCGCCGTCGCCACGCTGGTGCGCACCGCCCCGCTGCTCGCGACCACCGCCCGCTGAGGGCGCGGCTCAGCGGGCGGGTGCCGCCACAGCCCGAGCCACAGCCCGGGCCCGGGCCCGCGCGCGGGCCGGGGTCGGCGCGAGTGCGACCGCGAGCAGCACGGCGCCCGCCAGGGTGAAGCAGAGCGGCAGCGGCAGGGTGCCCGCGCCCAGGCCGGCCGCCGCGGTGCCGGCGGTGGAGCCGGCGTTGAAGGCGGTGTTCACCCAGGTGCCGGCCCGGGTGCGGGCGGCCGGCTCGGCGCGCTCGTCCGCGAGCAGGTACGCGCTGGTCAGCGCCGGTGCGACGAAGAGCCCCAGGGCCGCCACCAGCACCCCCAGCCCCACCGCGCCCGACCCGGCCGCGTGGGCCCAGCCCAGCG
>NZ_BAAALF010000060.1:0-16395 GCF_039528135.1 Kitasatospora nipponensis
CCCGCGCACCGCCCGGCCCGCGGCCCGGCCCGCGCAGGCCGGCACCCGCCGCCCGGCCCCCGCGCGTCCGCAGCCGCGCCGGCTCAAGCTCGCCGACCCCCGGCGCCGGCTGCGGGTGGTGATGGTCGCGCTGGCGGTGGTCTTCTCGGTCTTCGCCGGGCGCCTGGTGCAGATCCAGCTGCTGGACTCCGGCGCGCTCTCCACCGCCGCCAGCACCTACCGCTACGTCGACGTGCCGCTGCGCGCCGCGCGCGGCTCGATAACGTCCTCCGACGGGGTGGCGCTGGCCACCACCCTGGACGCGTACGACATCACCGTGGACCCGACGATGTTCACCCCGCAGGCCCTGCACGTCCCCGACGGCCCGGAGCAGGCCGCCGACCTGCTGGCGCCGATCCTCGCCATGCCCCGGGACAAGGTCGTCGCCAAGCTGCGCACCCCCAGGACCCGCGGCCTGACGCTGGCGCTGCGGCAGAGCCCGCAGACCCGCAACCAGATCATGGACCTGCGCACCGCGCTGACGAAGAAGACCGACACCGCCGCCTGCCGGGCCCAGAAGGCGCAGCTCGCCAAGCCCGCCGACCAGGGCGGGCGGACCACCGTCGACAACGCCTGCGTCAACCCGCTGGAGGGCGTCTTCTCGCAGGCCACCACGGCGCGCAGCTACCCGGCCGACGGCCTGGCGGCGAACCTGGTGGGCTTCGTCAACGGCGAGGGCACCGGGGCCGGCGGCCTGGAACTGCAGTACCAGAAGGAGCTGGCCGGCCAGGACGGCCACCGCACCTCGGCGGTCTCCGGCAGCCAGCCCATCCCCACCGGGGGCGGCAGCACCGAGAAGGACGCGGTGCCCGGCAGCGACGTGCGCCTGACGATCAACCGGGACATCCAGTGGGCCGCCCAGCGCGCCATCACCGACCAGGTGACCGCGGCCGGCGCGGACCGCGGCTACGTGATCGTCCAGGACGTGAAGAGCGGTCAGATCCTGGCCATGGCCACCTCGCCCGGCTTCAACCCCAACGACCTGAGCAGCGCCAGGCCCGACCAGCTCGGCAACCCGGCCCTGCAGGACGCCTACGAGCCCGGCAGCACGGCCAAGCTGATGACGATGGCGGCCGTCCTGGACACCGGCACGGCCAGCTGGGACACCCACGTGACCGTCCCGGGCACCCTGCAGCGCTCGGACCAGGTCTTCCACGACGACGTCGCGCACGGCACCTGGTACCTGACGCTGGCCGGCGTGCTCGCCAAGTCCTCCAACATCGGCACCATCGAGGCCGCCGAGCAGCTGGGCAGGACCCAGCCGGAGGCGAACGCGGTGCTCGGCGGCTACCTGCAGAAGTTCGGGATCGGCCAGCCCAGCGGGCTGGACTTCCCCGGCGAGACCCGCGGCCTGCTGGCCAAGCCGGAGGACTGGAAGGGCTCGCAGCAGTACACCATCCCGTTCGGCCAGGGCCTGTCGGTCAACGCCCTGCAGGCCACCTCGGTCTTCTCCACCATCGCCAACGGCGGGGTGCGGGTGGCGCCCAGCCTGGTCCAGGGCACCACCGGACCGGACGGCCGCTACACCCCGGCGGCGCCCGGTGCGCAGACCCGGGTGGTCAAGCCGGAGACCGCCAAGACGCTGGGCGAGATGCTGGAGTCGGTGGTCACCGACGAGCAGGGCACCGGCAACGCGGCGCAGATCCCCGGCTACCGGGTGGCCGGCAAGACCGGCACCGCCAACCGGGTGGACCCCAGGACCGGCACCTACAACGGCTACACCGCCTCCTTCATCGGCTTCGCCCCCGCCGAGGCCCCCCGGGTCACCGTCTCCTGCGTGATCCAGAACCCGGTCAACGGCCACTTCGGCGGCCAGCTCTGCGGGCCGGTCTTCAAGCAGGTGATGGAGTTCACCCTGAAGACCCTGCAGGTGCCGCCGAGCGGGAGCCAGCCCCCCAACCTGCCCGTCGAGTGGAAGCCCTGAGCCATGAGCACCGACCCCGCCCGCCCTGTGAAGCCGGTCACACCCCCTGGTGCCCCGCCCCGGGAGTCCCAGGGGTCGCCCCAGGGCTCACTTGGCTCTGACCGCCCCTTGGCCGATAGCCTGCCCGCCGTGCCGAAATCAGACCAAACCAGTGTGAGCCCACCCCGCCCGACGACGGCGCCGGTCCCGCTCGCCGAGCTCGCCCGCCTGCTGGGCCTGGCGGCGGTCGAGGGCGCGCCGGTCACCGGGATCACCCACGACTCGCGCGCGGTCCGCCCGGGCGACCTGTACGTGGCCATCACCGGGGCCACCCACGACGGTGCCGCGTACATCGGGCCGGCCGTCGCCGCGGGCGCCGTCGCGGTGCTCACCGACGCGGCCGGTGCGGCGGGCGCGGGCGACGCGGGCGTGCCGCTGCTGGTGGTGGAGCAGCCGCGGGCCTGGATGGGCGCGCTGGCCGCGCGGGTCTACGGCGACCCCTCGCAGGCGCTGCTGACCATCGGCATCACCGGGACCAACGGCAAGACCACCACCTCGTACCTGGTCGAGGGCGGCCTCAAGGGCGCCGGCCGGGTGCCCGGGGTGATCGGCACGGTCGAGATGCGGGTGGGCGCCGAGCGGATCAAGAGCGAGCGCACCACGCCGGAGGCCACCGACCTGCACGCGATCCTCGCGGTGATGCGCGAGCGCGGCGCGGACGCGGTGGTGATGGAGGTCTCCAGCCACGCGCTGGTCTTCGGACGCGCCGACGGGGTCTCCTACGACGTCGCGGTCTTCAACAACCTCACGCCCGAACACCTGGACTTCCACCCGGACATGGAGGACTACTACCGGGCCAAGGCACGGCTCTTCGAGCCGCAGCGGGCCAAGGTGGCGGTGGTCAACCTGGACGAGCCGTACGGGCGCCGGCTGGCCGGCGAGGCGCGGATCCCGGTGGTCGGCTTCTCGGCCTCGGGGGCGGCCGACGCCCACTGGCGGGCCGTGGACGTGCAGTTGGGCCCGATCGGCTCGACCTTCAAGGTGCTCGGCCCCGACGGGCAGTGGGCGGACGCGGTGGCACCGCTGCCCGGTCCGTTCAACGTCTCCAACGCGCTGGCCGCGATCACCGCGCTGGTGACCGCGGGCCTGCCGCTGGCCGAGGCGGTGGCCGGGGTGGCGGCGGTGCCGGGCGTGCCGGGCCGCCTGGAGCGGGTGGACGCCGGGCAGGCGTTCGTCGCGGTGGTGGACTACGCGCACAAGCCGGACGCGCTCAAGGCCGTGCTGGAGTCGCTGCGCGAGGTCACCAAGGGCCGGCTGCACGTGGTGATCGGCTGCGGCGGCGACCGCGACCCGTACAAGCGCGGCCCGATGGGGGCCAGCGCCGCGCGGCTGGCCGACACCGCGGTGCTGACCGCCGACAACCCGCGCTCCGAGGACCCGCTGGCGATCCTGTCGGCGATGCTCGGCGGCGCCGCCGAGGTCCCCGAAGCCGAGCGCGGCGACGTGCTGGTGGTGCCGGACCGCGCCGAGGCGATCGCCGCCGCGGTGGCCCGCGCGCACGCCGGCGACACCGTGCTGGTGGCCGGCAAGGGCCACGAGCTGGGCCAGTACGTCCAGGGCGAGGTCCGCCCGTTCGACGACCGGGAGGTGCTGCGCGAGGCCATCGCGCACACGCACCCCGACCGAGGAGTGGAGCAGCCGTGATCGCACTGACCCTGGCCGAGGTGGCCGCCGTCACCGGCGGACGGCTCGCGGAGTCGACGGACCCGGACACCCGGGTCACCGCCGAGCTGGCGATCGACTCCCGCAAGGTGCAGCCGGGCGGCCTCTTCGCGGCCTTCCGCGGTGAGCACGTGGACGGGCACGACTACGCCGAGCGCGCGGTGGCCGCCGGCGCCGCCGCGGTGCTGGCCGAGCGCGAGGTGGGCGTGCCCGCCGTGCTGGTCGAGGACGTCCAGACGGCGATGGGCAAGCTCGCCCGGGCGGTGACCGAACGGGCCGACGGTGCCCGGCTGGTGGCGCTGACCGGTTCGGCCGGCAAGACCAGCACCAAGGACCTGATCGCCCAACTGCTGCGCCGGCTGGGCCCCACCGTGGCCACCGAGGGCTCGCTCAACAACGAGCTGGGCTTCCCGCTGACCGCCACCCGGGTCGAACTCGACACCCGGTACCTGGTGCTGGAGATGGGCGCGCGGCACAAGGGCGACATCGCCTACCTCTGTGACCTGGCCCGCCCCTCGATCGGCCTGGTGCTGAACGTCGGCAGCGCGCACCTGGGCGAGTTCGGCTCCAAGGAGGGCATCGCGCAGGCCAAGGGCGAACTGGTGGAGTCGCTGAGCGCGGACGGCACGGCCGTGCTGAACGCCGACGACCCGCTGGTGCGCGCGATGGCCGCGCGGACCCGGGCCAAGGTGGTGCTGTTCGGGGAGAGTCGGGACGCACACGTGCGGGCACAGGACGTTCGCCTGGACTCCACCGGCCGTCCATCGTTCACGCTGACCACCCCGGCCGGTTCCGCACCGGTCCAACTGCGCCTGTACGGTGAGCACCACGTCTCGAACGCCCTCGCCGCCGCCGCGGTGGCGATGGAGCTCGGACTGTCCGTCGACGACACCGCCGCCGCCCTGGGCGAGGCGGGTGCGCTGTCCCGCTGGCGCATGGAGGTCGTCGACCGGGCCGACGGTGTGACCGTCGTGAACGACGCGTACAACGCGAACCCGGAGTCGATGCGGGCCGCGCTGCGCGCGCTGGCCACGATGGGCGGCCGCGGCGCGGAGCGCCGCCGTACCTGGGCGGTGCTCGGCGAGATGCGGGAGCTCGGCGAGGAGAGCCTCGACGAGCACGACGCCATCGGGCGGCTCGCGGTGCGACTGGACGTCACCAAGCTGGTGGCGGTGGGCGGACGCGAGGCGGCCCGGATGGAACTGGGCGCGAGGAACGAAGGTTCGTGGGGTGAGGAGTCGGTGCTGGTGTCCGACGCGGACGCGGCGGTCGAGCTGCTGCGTGGTCAGCTGCGGCCAGGGGACGTGGTGCTGGTGAAGGCCAGCCGTTCGGTGGGTCTCGAAAGGGTCGCGCAGGCACTGCTGGCGGACGGCGGCGCCCAGTGAAGCAGATCCTCTTCTCCGGGATGATCGGCCTGCTGCTGTCGCTGTTCGGCACGCCGGCCCTGATCCGGCTGCTGGCCCGGCACGGCTACGGCCAGATGATCCGTGACGACGGCCCCAAGGCGCACCACAGCAAGCGCGGTACGCCCACCATGGGTGGCATCGCCTTCATCCTGGCCACCCTGATCGCCTACGCGCTGACCAAGGTGATAACAGGCGAGCAGCCCCGGGCCTCGGGCCTGCTGGTGCTGTTCCTGATGGCGGGCCTGGGCCTGGTCGGCTTCCTGGACGACTACATCAAGGTCGTCAAGCAGCGCTCGCTGGGCCTGCGGGCCAAGGCCAAGCTGCTCGGACAGTCCCTGGTGGGCCTGGCCTTCGCGGTCCTGTCGCTGCAGTTCAGCGACAGCCGCGGTCAGACCCCGGCCTCCACCAGCCTCTCCTTCGTGCACGACTTCAGCTGGAAGCTCGGCCCGGTCCTGTTCGTCATGTGGGCGTACTTCATGATCGCCGGCATGTCCAACGGCGTGAACCTCACCGACGGACTGGACGGCCTGGCCACCGGCGCCTCGGTGATGGTCTTCGGCGCCTACGTCTTCATCGGCGTCTGGCAGTACGGCCAGTCCTGCGCGATCGCCTCGCGGGCCACCGCCAACTGCTTCGAAGTGCGGGACCCACTCGACCTGGCGGTGGTCGCGGCGGCCTTGATGGGCTCCTGCTTCGGCTTCCTGTGGTGGAACACCTCGCCGGCCAAGATCTTCATGGGTGACACCGGTTCGCTGGCCCTGGGCGGCGCGCTGGCGGGTCTGGCGATCTGCTCGCGCACCGAGCTGCTGCTGCCGCTGCTCGGCGGCCTCTTCGTGATCATCACCCTCTCGGTGATCATCCAGGTCGGCTCCTTCCGGATGACCGGCAAGCGGGTCTTCAAGATGGCCCCGCTGCAGCACCACTTCGAGCTCAAGGGCTGGAGCGAGGTGCTGATCGTGGTCCGCTTCTGGATCATCCAGGGCCTGTGCGTGGCCGTCGGCCTCGGCCTCTTCTACGCGGGATGGGTGACGAGTTGAGCGAGCTCGACTACCAGGGCCTGCCGGTCACCGTCGCGGGCCTGGGCGTCTCGGGGGTGAGCGCGGCCCGGGTGCTGCGCGACCTGGGCGCGCTGGTCACCGTGGTGGACGGCGGTGACGGACCCGCGCTGCGCGCCCGGGCTGCCGAACTGACCGGCGTCACCGTGCGCCTGGGCGACGGCGCGAGCCTGCCCGAGGGCACCCGGCTGGTCGTCACCTCGCCCGGCTGGCCGCCGAGCAGCCCGCTCTTCGTGGCCGCGGCCGCCGCCGGCGTGCCCGTCTGGGGCGACGTCGAACTGGCCTGGCGGCTGCGCCGGCCGCTGGCGGCCACCGGCGAGCCGGCCCCCTGGCTGGCCGTCACCGGCACCAACGGCAAGACCACCACGGTCCAGATGCTCGCCTCCATCCTCACCGCGGCCGGCCGGCGCACGGCGGCCGTGGGCAACGTCGGGGTCTCGGTGCTGGACGCGGTGCTGGCCGGCTTCGAGGCCGACGGCGAGGCCACCGGCGACCGGGCGCCCTACGAGGTGCTCGCGGTCGAGCTCTCCAGCTACCAGCTGCACTGGTCGCCCACGCTGCGCCCGCACTCGGCCGCCGTGCTCAACCTGGCGCCCGACCACCTGGACTGGCACGGCTCGATGGAGGCCTACGCCGCCGACAAGGGCCGGATCTACCAGGGCAACCAGGTCGCCTGCGTCTACAACCTGGCCGACCCCGCCACCGAGGAGCTGGTCCGCGAGGCCGACGTCGAGGAGGGCTGCCGGGCGATCGGCTTCGGCCTCGGCGCGCCCGGGCTCTCCCAGTTCGGCGTGGTGGACGGCCTGCTGGTGGATCGCGCCTTCGTGCCGGACCGCGCGAAGAGCGCGGCCGAGATCGGCGCGGTCGCCGACGTCAACCCGCCGGCCCCGCACAACATCGCCAACGCGCTGGCGGCCGCCGCGCTGGCCCGCGCCTACGGCGTGGACACCCGGGCGGTCCGCGAGGGGCTGCGTGCCTTCCGCCCCGACGCGCACCGCATCGCGCACGTCGCCGAGGTCGGCGAGGTCACCTACATCGACGACTCCAAGGCCACCAACACCCACGCGGCGGCGGCCTCGCTGGCCGCCTACGACCCGATCGTGTGGATCGCCGGCGGCCTGGCCAAGGACGCGACCTTCGACGAGCTGGTGCAGCAGGCCGCCACCCGGCTGCGGGCCGTCGTGCTGATCGGCGCGGACCGCGCGGTGATCCGCGAGGCGCTGGCGCGACACGCCCCGGATGTACCAGTGATCGACGTGGCCGAAGGCCAGACTGGCGCGGTGGCGATGGCCGAGGTGGTACGGACGGCCGCAGGGCTCGCCCACCCGGGCGACACCGTGCTGCTCGCCCCGGCCTGCGCCTCGATGGACATGTTCACCAACTACGGCGAGCGGGGCGACCTCTTCGCCGCAGCGGTGCTGGAACTGACGGACTGACGAGCGGAGCACTCTCCGGGGCGGGCCCAGGTCAAAGGGCCCACCCCGGAACGGGAGCGGCACCCCCGGGCCCCGGCAAAGGGCCAACCCCGGGCGCCGCCCGCGCCACGGGCCCGCCCCCGGAGCGCCCGCCCCGAGCCGAAGGGCCCGCCGGTGCCGAAAGCGACGAGCGACCCCCGCCCCGAGCAGAAGGGCCCGCCGGTGCCGAAAGTGACGAGCGACAAGCGACCGAGGTACGAGGGAGCGCAGGAGCAAGGAGCGTCGGCACCGGGCTGAGAGGGCCCGGAGGCGAGCGGGCGAGTACCGACCGAGGTACGAGGGAGCGCAGGAGCGAGGAGCGTCGGCGCCGGGTCAAGAGGGCCCGGAGGCGAGCGGGCGAATGACGTCGGCGCCGGGTCAAGAGGGCCCGGAGGCGAGCGGGCGACAACACAGAAGGGACGGCGCGGTGGCGGGTCAGGGCAGGGCGGACACCACCGCACCCCCGCAGGGCGGCGCCGCCGGTCCCGCGCTGATCTCGGCGACCAGCACCGTCTTCAAGGCCGAGGGCCTGACCGGCCGGCTGCGCGCGCTGCGCGAGCGGCTGCGCTACACCCTGGGGCGTCCGCTGACGCCGTACTACCTGATCCTGGGCTCGGCCTCGCTGCTGGTGGTGCTCGGCCTGATCATGGTCTTCTCCTCCTCCAACATCACCGCCATCCACCAGGGGCTACCGGGGCCCTACTACTTCCGCAAGCAGCTGGTGGCGGTGCTGCTCGGCTCGGTGCTGCTGGTGGCCGCGGCCCGGGTGCCGGCGGCCGTGCACCGGGTGCTCGCCTACCCGGTGCTGCTGGGCTCGATCGGCGCCATGGTGCTGGTGGCGATCCCGGGCATCGGGATGAAGGTCAACGGCAACCGGAACTGGCTGAACTTCGGCTTCTTCCAGGTGCAGCCCTCGGAGTTCGCCAAACTGGCGCTGCTGCTCTGGGCGGCCGACCTGCTGGCCCGCAAGCAGAAGGCGGGCACCCTCACCCAGTGGAAGCACCTGCTGGTGCCGCTGGTGCCGGGCGCGCTGGTGCTGCTGATGCTGATCATGCTCGGCGGCGACATGGGCACCTCGATGATCCTGGTGGCGATGGTCTTCGCGCTGCTCTGGATGGTCGGTGCGCCGCTGCGGCTCTTCGTGGCCACCCTGGGCATCGCGGTGGTGGCCTGCACCGCGCTGATCATCACCGTGCCGCACCGGCTCGACCGCCTGGCCTGCATCGGCACCACCACCCCGGTCCCGGGCCACGACTGCTTCCAGGCCCTGCACGGCCTGTACGCCTTCGGCCTGGGCGGCCCGTTCGGCACCGGACTGGGCGCCGGCTACGAGAAGTGGGGCCTGCTCCCCGAGGCACACACCGACTTCATCTTCGCCGCGACCGGCGAGGAACTGGGTCTGGTGGGGACGCTGTCGGTGATCGGTCTCTTCGCGGCACTAGGGTATGCGGGTATCCGTGTGGCCATCGGTACGAAGGACACCTTCGTCAGGTACGCCGCGGGAGCCGCCACCACGTGGATCATGGCCCAGGCCATGATCAACCTGGGGTCGGCGCTGGGACTGCTGCCTATCGCGGGCGTACCCCTCCCGCTGTTCTCCTACGGCGGGTCCGCCATGCTGTCGGCCATGTGCGCGCTCGGGATGCTGCTCTGCTTCGCACGCAGCGTCCCGGGGGCGAAGGCGGCGCTCGCCGCCCGGAGCTCGAAGTCCCGGTTCAGGACAGGTCTGCGCCGGGTGCTGCCACGACGACGAACCACAGCGCGCCCGGCCGCCCGGCCGCCGCGCAGGGAGCGGTGAATTTCGGTGCATGTCGTACTCGCCGGCGGGGGCACCGCCGGACACATCGAGCCCGCAATGGCGCTCGCGGACGCGCTCCGCAGGCACGACCCCAGCATCGGCATCACCGCGCTCGGCACCGAGCGCGGCCTGGAGACCCGGCTGGTGCCCGAACGCGGCTACCACCTGGAGCTCATCCCGGCCGTGCCGCTGCCGCGCAGGCCCACCCCCGAGCTGATCACCGTGCCGGGCCGGCTGCGCGGCACCGTGCGTGCGGCCCAGGAGATCATCGAGCGGGTCCAGGCGGACGCCGTGGTCGGCTTCGGCGGCTACGTGGCGATGCCCGCCTACCTGGCCGCCAAGCGGGCCGGCGTGCCGATCGTGGTGCACGAGGCCAACGCCCGCCCGGGCCTGGCCAACAAGATCGGCGCCCGCTACACCGACTTCGTCGCGGTCTCCACCCCCGACAGCAAGCTGCGCGACTCGCGCTACATCGGCATCCCGCTGCGCCGCACCATCGCCACCCTGGACCGCAACGCGGTGCGCCCCGAGGCCCGGCACTACTTCGGCCTCGACCAGCGGCTGCCCACGCTGCTGGTCTCCGGCGGCTCGCAGGGCGCCCGCCGGCTCAACGAGACCGTGCAGGCGATCGCCCCGCGCCTGCAGCAGTACGGCGTGCAGATCCTGCACGCGGTGGGTCCCAAGAACGAGCTGCCGCAGATCGACGACATCCCCGGCATGCCGCCCTACCGCGCGCTGCCCTACGTCGACCGGATGGACCTGGCCTACGCGGCCGCCGACCTGATGCTCTGCCGGGCCGGTGCCATGACGGTCGCCGAGCTCGCCGCGGTCGGCCTGCCGGCCGCCTTCGTCCCGCTGCCGATCGGCAACGGCGAGCAGCGGCTGAACGCCCAGCCGATGGTCAAGGCGGGCGGTGGCCTGCTGGTGGACGACGCCGAGCTGACCCCGGACTGGGTGCTGCAGAACGTCCTGCCGGTGCTGACCGACCCGCAGCGGCTGTGGGACATGAGCCGGGCGGCGGCCGAGTTCGGCCGCCGGGACGCGGACGACCTGCTGGTCCAGATGGTGTACGAGGCGATCGACGCCGCCCGCGGCGGCCGCCGTCGTGGTTGACGCCCCTGACGATCCGTTGGAGGAGGAGGAGCCGCTGACCCGGCTGCGGCTCTCGAGGCGCGGCGTCGTGGTGCTCGGTGCGTTCGTCGTGGGCGCGCTGGGGCTGGCCGGGTGGATCTTCTTCTTCTCCTCGGTCCTGGACGTCCGCTCGGTGGCCGTCCAGGGCCTGCGGAACGACCAGCTGACGGTCGACCAGGTGCGCGAGGCGATAGGGCCGGTCCAGGACGGGCCGCTGGCCCGGGTGGACCTGGACGCCATAAGGCTGCGGGTCGAGGCGATCCCGCGGGTGGCGAAGGCGGAGGTCTGGCGGGGCTGGCCGCACACCCTTCGGGTGAAGGTGGTGGAGCGCCAGGCGGTCGCCGCCGTCAAGGGGGCGGACGGCCAGTTCACCCAGGTGGATGCCGGCGGGGTGAGCTTCGCCACCCAGCCGGCCCCGCCGGCGGGGGTGCCGGTGGTGGAACTGCAGCTCAGCCAGGCCGCCCAGGACGCCACCGGGGTGCTGCCGCAGGCCGCCCTGATCCAGGGCGCCGTGCAGGTGGCGGCCGCCCTGCCGCCCGAGGTGGCCAAGCAGGCCGGTTCGCTGCAGGTTCGTTCGTACGACGACATCGAGTTGCACCTCACCGGCGGGGCCACCGTGCGGTGGGGCAGCGCGGAGCGCACCGAGCGCAAGGCGAAGGTGCTGCTGGCGCTGATGCGGCAGAAGGCCTCGGCGTACGACGTCAGCGCCCCGGACGCCCCGGCGATCTCCGGCTGACCCGTTATCCGGTAGGTTCTTTACCTGGGGGGCGCCATTGACGATCCGTCGGTGGCACCATTGACGACTCGTCGATGATGGGCCGACCCTAGGTGGTTACCCCGGCTCGTACGGCGGGGCAATGATCACATAGGCTCAAAAGAAAAAAGGGAAGCTCGGCGTGTTCGTTGAACACGGGCCCGCCCGGCACTTAGTGTCCTGTGTCACCAGGCTGTGTTCCGCAGGGATCTGAGACGTCTTCGGGATTCGGGGACGAGCACAGCGTGAACCCTCAACGTCAAGTTTAGGGTTCGGGTCGGCGGTCTCCATTTCGGACATTCAGTCAGGAACCGGGCTCCCCACCCATCGACATCCGTCGGTTTTCACGACCCCGAGAACCGACCCGGAAATTCGAGGCGAGAGGGCCTTCGACGTGGCAGCACCGCAGAACTACCTCGCAGTCATCAAGGTCGTCGGTATCGGCGGCGGTGGTGTGAACGCCATCAACCGGATGATCGAGGTCGGTCTCAAGGGCGTCGAGTTCATCGCGATCAACACCGATGCGCAGGCCCTCCTGATGAGCGACGCCGACGTCAAGCTCGACGTGGGCCGCGAACTCACCCGGGGGCTGGGCGCCGGCGCCAACCCCGAGGTCGGCCGCAAGGCGGCCGAGGACCACCGCGAGGAGATCGAGGAGGTCCTCAAGGGGGCCGACATGGTCTTCGTGACGGCCGGCGAGGGCGGTGGCACCGGCACCGGGGGCGCGCCCGTGGTGGCCAACATCGCCCGCTCGCTCGGCGCGCTCACCATCGGCGTGGTCACCCGCCCCTTCACCTTCGAGGGCCGGCGCCGCGCCAACCAGGCCGAGGACGGCATCGCCGGGCTGCGCGAGGAGGTCGACACCCTCATCGTCATCCCGAACGACCGGCTGCTCTCCATCTCGGACCGCCAGGTCAGCGTGCTGGACGCGTTCCGCTCGGCCGACCAGGTGCTGCTCTCGGGCGTCCAGGGCATCACCGACCTGATCACCACCCCGGGCCTGATCAACCTCGACTTCGCCGACGTCAAGTCGGTCATGTCGGACGCCGGTTCCGCGCTGATGGGGATCGGCTCGGCGCGCGGCGAGGACCGGGCCAAGGCCGCCGCGGTGATGGCCATCTCCTCGCCGCTGCTGGAGGCGTCCATCGACGGCGCCCGCGGCGTGCTGCTCTCCATCTCCGGCGGCTCGGACCTGGGCCTGTTCGAGATCAACGAGTCCGCGCAGCTGGTCAGCGAGGCGGCGCACCCCGAGGCGAACATCATCTTCGGCGCGGTCATCGACGACGCGCTCGGCGACGAGGTGCGGGTCACCGTGATCGCGGCCGGGTTCGACGGCGGCCAGCCGCCGGCCATCGTGCGCGACCCGGTGGTCAAGTCGACCACCCCCGCGGCCGCCGCGCCCGAGCGCCCGGCCACCCGCCCCTACGGCGGCATGGGGTCGGTGACGGGCCGCTCCGAGGAGGGCTCGCCGCTGACCTCGAAGAGCGACACCGCGCAGGCCTCGCCCGTCCCGCCGCAGGTGCAGCCGACCCGGCTGCCGTACGTGGAGAGCCCGGCCGAAGAGCTCGACGTGCCGGACTTCCTGAAGTAATACTTCATACGATCTGGGCAGGACTCGATGCCCACCTCGCCTTCGGGCTGGGGTGGGCATCGTCGTGTGTGACGGGCAGGAGATATGACGAACCAGCAGGACGCCGAGTTCCCGGCCGACCGGCTCGGGCAGCTGAAGGCCGGGCTCGCCGACGTCGAGCAGCGGATCGCCACCGCCTGCGAGGCGGCCGGGCGGCCGCGCTCGGAGGTGACCCTGATCGTGGTCACCAAGACCTACCCGGCCTCCGACACCCGGCTGCTGGCCTCGCTCGGCGTGCGCGAGGTGGCCGAGAACCGCGACCAGGACGCCGCCCCCAAGGCCGCCGACTGCGCGGACCTGCCACTGACCTGGCACTTCGTCGGACAGTTGCAGACCAACAAGGTGCGCTCGGTGGTGCGCTACGCACACCACATTCACTCGGTCGACCGGGACCGGCTGGTCACGGCGCTGTCCGAGGCGGTGCGGCGGGCCGAGCGGCCCGACCTCGGCTGCCTCGTGCAGGTCGCGCTCGAGCGCGAGGCGGGCGAGGGGGAGGGCCGGGCCGGGGTGGCGCCCGAGCAGGTCGCCGCCCTCGCCGACAAGATCGCCCAGGCGCCCGGGCTGCGCCTGGACGGCGTCATGACGGTGGCCCCGCTGGCGGGCCCGCTGGCCGGCGATCCGGCGGCGGCCTTCGCGCGGCTGACGGAAATCGCAACCGCCGTACGGGCGAGCCATCCTGCTGCCACGATGGTTTCGGCAGGGATGAGTGGTGACCTCGAGCAGGCGATCGCGGCCGGAGCGACACATGTACGCGTCGGTACGGCGGTACTCGGCGCGCGGTCACGGCTCGGGTAACGTCACCGGGTAGTAGATCAGACTGCAGGACAAATCAGGACAAATCAATGGCTCGTCCTGACGCGGCCACTCTCAGCAGAATGACAACCAATCGTGGATCGTATGTCCGCGGCCACGCACACGGACTGACGGGTCATCGGCTGAGGGTAGCCGAGGTCTGACGGGAAGTGAGCGGACCGCGGTCCCGCGTGATCCACCGTACTCGAAGGAGGCGGTGGCACGCGGGCCTGGCCGGTGACGAAGCCGATCCACCACAGAGCGGAGGACAGGAGCATGGCCGGCGCAATGCGCAAGATGGCGGTCTACCTCGGCCTCGTGGAGGACGAGACGTACGACGGTCAGGGTTACGACCCGGACGACGACTACGACACGGACCCCGAGCCGATCCGAACCGGGCGGACCGAGGACATCCCGCGGCCCGCCGCCGCACCCCAGGCGCAGGTCGCCTCGATCGCGCCCCAGCCGGTGCCGGCCGCCGTGCCGATCCGGCAGGAGCCGCCGCGGATGGCCCCCGTGTCGTCCATCACACCCGAACGCCGTCAGAACCTGGAGAAGAGCGCACCGGTGATCATGCCCAAGGTCGTCAACGAGCGGGAGCCCTACCGCATCACCACGCTGCACCCGAGGACCTACAACGAGGCCCGTACCATCGGGGAACAGTTCCGCGGCGGCACCCCGGTGATCATGAATCTGACCGAGATGGACGACACCGACGCCAAGCGCCTCGTAGACTTCGCCGCTGGACTCGTCTTCGGTCTGCACGGCAGTATCGAGCGCGTGACACAGAAGGTGTTCCTGCTGTCGCCTGCTAACGTCGATGTCACGGCGGAGGACAAGGCACGGATCGCCGAGGGTGGGTTCTTCAACCAGAGCTGACCCGGCCACGACGTCATGTGTGGACCTGATGGACAGTGAGTGACCTGGCAGTCGTGAAGCAAGCAGAGTCGGACGGAACTGGGAGAGGGATACCCGATGGGGATCGTGGGGGCAGTGCTCAACTACGCACTGACCGTCTTCCTGGTGGTTCTGCTCTTCCGCCTGGTCATGGACTGGGTCTTCCAGTTCGCCCGCTCGTGGCGACCCGGGAAGCCCATGGTCGTGGTCCTGGAGGCCACGTACACTGTCACGGATCCGCCACTCAAGCTCCTGCGGCGGTTCATCCCGCCGTTGCGTCTCGGGGGCGTGGCGCTCGACCTGTCCTTCTTCGTACTGATGATCATTGTGTATGTCCTGATCTCGCTCGTGCAGCAGCTGCCGTGGTGAGCGATGCGGCAGGATGCCAGTGTGCCGACGATCACGTTGAGGTGAAGAGATGCCGTTGACCCCCGAGGACGTTCGGAACAAGCAGTTCACGACCGTCCGCCTGCGCGAAGGCTATGACGAGGACGAGGTCGATGCCTTCCTCGACGAGGTCGAAGCCGAACTGACCCGTCTGCTCCGCGAGAACGAGGACCTGCGCGCCAAGCTGGCCGCCGCGACCCGGGCCGCCGCGCAGAACCAGGCGAACATGCGCAAGGAGCAGCCGCAGGACAACGCGCGCCCCGGCGCGCCCGTCCCCGCGGCCATATCCGGCCCGCCGGTCCCCGGCCAGCAGGGCCCCGGACAGCAGCAGCAGATGGGCCAGCAGCCGCTGGGCCTGCCCTCGGGCGCTCCGCAGCTGCCGGCCGGCCAGGGCGGCCCGATGCAGGGCCAGCACCAGGGCCAGGGCGCTCCCATGCAGCAGATGCAGCAGATGCAGCAGCAGCAGATGGGCCAGACCATGGGCGGCCAGCAGCAGCTGGTCCAGCCGATGGGCGGTCAGATGCTGCAGCCGATGGGCATGCAGGGCCAGCTCCCCGGCCAGGGCAACCCGATGCAGCAGATGCAGCACCCCCAGCAGCAGATGCAGCCGATGGGCCAGCAGCAGATGGGCCAGACCATGGGGGGCCAGCAGCAGCTCGCCCCGATGGGCAACCCGATGCAGCAGCAGCTCGGCGGCCCGCTCGGTGCCCCGATGCAGCAGCAGGGTCCCGGCGGCGACAGCGCGGCCCGCGTGCTGGCGCTCGCCCAGCAGACCGCCGACCAGGCGATCTCCGAGGCCCGTTCCGAGGCCAACAAGATCGTCGGCGAGGCCCGCAGCCGCGCCGAGGGCCTGGAGCGCGACGCCCGCGCCAAGGCCGACGCGCTGGAGCGGGACGCGCAGGAGAAGCACCGCGTGGCGATGGGCTCGCTGGAGTCCGCCCGCGCGACGCTGGAGCGCAAGGTCGAGGACCTGCGGGCCTTCGAGCGCGAGTACCGCACCCGCCTGAAGTCCTACCTGGAGACCCAGCTGCGCCAGCTGGAGTCGCAGGCCGACGACTCGCTCGCCCCGCCGCGGATCCCCGCCACCGCCTCGCTGCCGCCGGCCGCGTCGTCGATGGCGTCCACCGGCAGCCCGTCCTTCGGGGGCGGCCAGCCCTCCTTCGGCGGCGGCCAGTCCTTCGGTGGCAACCAGTCGTTCGGCGGCGGCTCCGGCCAGCCCTCGTTCGGCGGCCAGCCCTCCGGTGCCCAGCAGATGGCCCCGGCCGGGATGACCCAGCCGATGGCCTCGGTGCGGCCCCAGCCGCCGCAGCCGATGCAGCCGATGCAGCAGGCCCCGGCCCCGATGCGCGGCTTCCTCATCGACGAGGACGGCGACAACTAGGCAGGACGGCACGACACGGGAGCGCCCCCACCGCGACGCGGTGGGG
>NZ_BAAALF010000060.1:16405-40188 GCF_039528135.1 Kitasatospora nipponensis
TGGCCCGCACTCGGTCGAGTGCGGGCCACCGCCCCTGTGCCGACTACGCCTTGCGCAGCTGGAAGGTCAGGCCCAGGCCCTCGTCCGTGAAGGACTCGGACGCCCAGTCGGCCGTGCCCGGCGCGAAGTCGACGGCGAGCACCTCGTCGGCGACCAGCGGGCCGTGCTCGGTGACCGCGCGCACGGTCTCCTCGACCGGGGACTGCCAGCGCAGCACGATCCGGTCCGAGACGTCGAGGCCGGAGTTCTTGCGGGCCTCCTGGATCTGGCGGATCGCGTCGCGGGCGATGCCGAGCAGCTTGAGCTCGGGGGTGATCGCCAGGTCGAGCGCGACGGTGGCACCGGACTCGTTGGCCACCGCCCAGCCCTCGCGCGGGGTCTCGGTGATGACGACCTCCTCGGGGGAGAGCTCGATCCGCTCGCCGTCCAGTTCGACCCCCGTGCTGCCGTTCGCGCGCAGCTCGGCGGCGAGCTGGGCGGCGTCGGCCGCGGCCACCGCCTTGGCCACCTCCTGCACGCCCTTGCCGAAGCGCTTGCCCAGCGCGCGGAAGTTGGCCTTGGCGGTGGTGTCGACCAGCGAGCCGCCCACCGTCGCCAGCGACTCCAGGGTGGAGACGTTGAGCTCCTCGGCGATCTGCGCGCGCAGGTCGGCGGGCAGCTCCTCCCAGCCCTGGGCCGCGACCAGCGCGCGGGAGAGCGGCTGGCGGGTCTTGACGCCGGACTCGGCGCGGGTCGCCCGGCCCAGCTCGACCAGCCGGCGCACCAGCGCCATGTGCCGCGAGAGCTCGGTGTCGATCAGCGTCTCGTCGGCCACCGGCCAGGTGGTCAGGTGCACCGAGACCGGGGCGTCGGGGGTGACCGGGACGACCAGGTCCTGCCAGACCCGCTCGGTGATGAACGGGGTGAGCGGGGCCATCAGCCGGGTGACCGTCTCCAGCGCCTCGTGCAGGGTGGCCAGCGCCGCGGCGTCGCCCTGCCAGAAGCGCCGGCGCCCGCGCCGCACGTACCAGTTGGAGAGGTCGTCGACGAAGCCGGAGAGCAGCTTGCCGGCGCGCTGGGTGTCGTAGGACTCCAGCGCCGCGTCGGTCTCGCGCACCAGGGTGTTCAGCTCGGAGAGCACCCAGCGGTCCAGCTGCGGGCGCTCACCCGGCGCCGGGTCGCTCGCGGAGGGCGCCCAGTTCGCGGTGCGCGCGTACAGGGCCTGGAAGGCGACGGTGTTCCAGTAGGTGAGCAGCGTCTTGCGCACCACCTCCTGGATCGTGCCGTGCCCGACCCGGCGGGCCGACCACGGCGAGCCGCCGGCGGCCATGAACCAGCGCACCGCGTCGGCGCCGTGCTGGTCCATCAACGGGATCGGGTCGAGAGTGTTGCCCAGGTGCTTGGACATCTTGCGGCCGTCCTCGGCCAGGATGTGACCCAGGCAGACCACGTTCTCGTAGGACGACTTGTCGAAGACCAGGGTGCCGACGGCCATCAGCGTGTAGAACCAGCCGCGGGTCTGGTCGATCGCCTCGGAGATGAACTGCGCCGGGTAGCGGCTCTCGAACAGCTCCTTGTTCTGGTGCGGGTAGCCGTACTGCGCGAACGGCATCGAACCCGAGTCGTACCAGGCGTCGATCACCTCGGGCACCCGCACCGCGGTGCCGGAGCACTCGCGGCAGGCGAAGGTGACCTCGTCGATGAAGGGGCGGTGCGGGTCCAGCTCGCTCTGGTCGGTGCCGGTCAGCTCGGAGAGCTGGGCCAGCGAGCCGACGCAGGTCAGGTGGTTCTCCTCGCAGCGCCAGATCGGCAGCGGGGTGCCCCAGAAGCGGTTGCGGGAGAGCGCCCAGTCGATGTTGTTGTTCAGCCAGTCGCCGAAGCGGCCGTGCTTGACGGTCTCCGGGTACCAGTTGGTGGCCTCGTTCTCCCGGATCATCGCGTCCTTGACGGCGGTGGTCCGGATGTACCAGGACGGCTGCGCGTAGTAGAGCAGCGCGGTGTGGCAGCGCCAGCAGTGCGGGTAGCTGTGCTCGTAGGGCAGGTGGCGGAAGAGCAGGTCGCGGGACTTGAGGTCGGCGACCAGCGCCTCGTCCGCCTTCTTGAAGAAGACCCCGCCGACCAGCGGCACGTCCACGGCGAAGGTGCCGTCGGCCTCGACCGGGTTGACCACCGGCAGGCCGTACCTGCGGCAGGTGGCGAGGTCGTCGGCGCCGAAGGCGGGCGCCTGGTGGACGATGCCGGTGCCGTCCTCGGTGGTGACGTAGTCGGCGTTCAGGACGTAGTGGGCGTCCTCGATGGCGACCAGGTCGAAGGGGCGGCGGTAGGACCAGCGCTCCATCTCGGCCCCGGTGAAGGACTGCCCGGTGGCCTCCCAGCCCTCGCCGAGCGCCTTGCCGAGCAGCGGCTCGGCGACCACGAGCCGCTCGGTGCCGTCGGTGGCCACCACGTAGGTGACCTCGGGGTGCACGGCGGCGGCGGTGTTGGAGACCAGCGTCCACGGGGTGGTCGTCCAGACCAGCAGCGCGGCCTCGCCGGCCAGCGGGCCACCGGTCAGCGGGAAGCGGACGAAGACCGAGGGGTCGACGACCGTCTCGTAGCCCTGGGCGAGCTCGTGGTCGGACAGGCCGGTGCCGCAGCGCGGGCACCAGGGGGCGACCCGGTGGTCCTGGACCAGCAGGCCCTTGTCGAAGATCTGCTGGAGCGACCACCAGACCGACTGGATGTAGGACGGGTCCATGGTCCGGTAGGCCTCGTCGAGGTCGACCCAGTAGCCCATCCGCTCGGTGAGCTTGGTGAACTCGTCGGTGTGCCGGGTGACCGACTCGCGGCACTTGGCGTTGAACTCGGCGATGCCGTACTTCTCGATGTCCGGCTTGCCGGCGAAGCCCAGCTCCTTCTCCACCGCCAGCTCGACCGGCAGGCCGTGACAGTCCCAGCCGGCCTTGCGGGCCACGTGGTAGCCCTTCATGGTCCGGTAGCGCGGGAAGACGTCCTTGAAGACGCGGGCCTCGATGTGGTGGGCGCCGGGCATGCCGTTCGCGGTGGGCGGGCCCTCGTAGAAGACCCACTCGGGGCGGCCCTGGGACTGCTCCAGGCTGCGCTGGAAGACCTTCTGGTCGCGCCAGAAGCTGAGGATGCCGTGCTCGAGCACGGGCAGCTCGACCTGGGCGGGAACGGCGTTGTAGGTACTCATCGCGGGCGTCTACCTCCGGCGGATGCGTGGACGGGCATTCCGACGGAGGGACGAGACGGCGAGCCGTCCCGCGGTACCACCCTCCTTGGCCGCCGAGACCGCGACGGCCCACTCCTTGGGCTTGCTGCCGGTTCTACTGGGCCCCTGAACTGGGCTGTTCTTCCGACGGCTCCGGGGTGATCTTCCCGCCGCGCTCACCCCCGGGCTCGCACCGTCCCCGGGTCGCTCATGGCTGCGTACGTCGGTACTCGTCCCATCTGCGCCTTGCCGGCCCAGTCTATAGGGCCCGGGCAACCGTATTCCGCCAGCGCGCGGGCGCGTGGTTAGGCGGTGACGATCTGGGCACAACTTTGTCAATGCCCGGGCACGGACCAGATTCAGGCGGCTGGCCGGGTGGGATCACTCTGAGCACCGGTATGTCCCGTTGTGACCGGATTCGATCAGGATTATCGTTCCGGCACCAGTGGCCGACGGGAACCGTCGGCCGGAGTCATTCGTAGATGGGGTCGAAGCCATGGCTGAGAAGGCAACGGGCGCGGGCATCGCCACGAGGCGGGCCCCGAAGGCCGTGGCAGGCGACCAAGGGGAGGGTTCCGTGACCACGACACGGCGCAAGACCAGCACCACCACCGGACGGGGCACGGCCACCAGCCGTCACCACACTCCCGCGGGCTCCGGCGCACGGGCCGCGGCGGCGGTGGGTGGCGCCGAGTCGGTCGACCCGGCCGAGCTGCCGGTCCGCGCGGGGGAGGACCCCTGGACGGCGGCCGAGGTCGCCGAACTGCACGCCGAGCTGAACGGCGAACTGATCCGGCTGCGCGAGGAGATCGACGCCGCCGAGGCCGCGATCACCGGGCTGATGCGCGACTCCAACGACGGCGCCGGCGACGACCAGGTCGACGCCGGGACCAAGAACATCAACCGGGAGAGCGAGCTGGCGCTGGCCAACAACGCCCGCGACATGCTCGACCAGACGGAGCGGGCGCTGACCCGCCTGGAGGGCGTCGGCTTCGGGGTCTGCGAGTCCTGCGGCCAGGCGATCGGCAAGGCCCGGGTGCAGGCCTTCCCGCGGGCCACCCTCTGCGTGACCTGCAAGTCGAAGCAGGAGCGCCGCTGACCCCACCACCGGCCCCGGTCGTCCGGGGCCCGGTGGCGGACCGGCGGTGGTACGGGGCCGGACGGGCGCGCGCACCGCGTGCCGTACGCTCGACCCCGTAACGTCGGCCCCCTTTTTCGGCAGCGGAGCGGATCATCACTACGTCAGGTTCATCCCAGACTCAGGACGAGCCCACCGGGGCCGACGCCGTGGAGCCCGCCGAGTCGCCCGAGGCGTCGGTGACCGCTCCCGCCGCCGGCTCGGCCTCCGCATCCGCATCCGCCTCCGCCGAGCAGGACCGGGTCACCGGTGCGGACACGCCGAGCGGGGCCAGCGCCGCCGACGGCGGCCGGGCCGCACTGCGCCGGCGCCGGCTGGGCGTGCTCTTCTCGATCGCGTTGCTGGCCTACGTGATCGACCTGAGCAGCAAGCTGCTGGTGGTCGCCAAGCTGGAGGGCCGCTCGCCGATCCGGGTGATCGGCGACGTGATGACCTTCCAGGTGATCCGCAACCCGGGCGCGGCCTTCGGCATGGGGCAGACCATGACGGTGGTCTTCACCCTGATCGCGGCCGCCGTCATCGTGGTGATCTGGCGGATCTCGCGCCGCCTCTACAGCCTGCCGTGGGCGATCGCGCTGGGCCTGCTGCTGGGCGGGGCGCTGGGCAACCTGACCGACCGGCTCTTCCGCGCGCCGGGGGTCTTCCGCGGCCACGTCGTGGACTTCATCTCGGTGCAGCACTTCGCGGTCTTCAACCTGGCCGACTCGGCGATCGTCTGCGGCGGGATCCTGGTGGTGCTGCTCTCCTTCCGCGGCAGCAACCCGGACGGCTCCACCCACCGGCAGGCGACCGGCGCCGAGCCGGGCGGCACCGAGCGCGCCGCCGAGCAGCCCGGCGACCAGGGCCGGGCCGAGGGCGAGTAGGGCGGGAGCCGGGCGGCGTTACGGCATACTCGTACGGGTGAGTACCGCAGCGCAGATCCGCACCCTTCCCGTTCCGGACGGCCTCGAGGGCGAGCGTCTCGACGCCGCCCTCGCCCGGATGTTCGGCCTCTCCCGGACCAAGGCCGCCGAGCTGGCCGCCGAGGGCAAGGTCCGGATCGACGGTGCGACGGCCGGCAAGTCCGACCGGGTGATCGCCGGCTCCTGGCTGGAGGTCGAGATCCCGGCCCCGGCCGCGCCGGTGCAGATCGTGCCGCTGCACGTCGACGGCATGCGGATCGTCCACGACGACCAGGACATCGTGCTGGTCGACAAGCCGGTCGGGGTGGCCGCCCACCCGAGCCCGGGCTGGACCGGTCCCACCGTCATCGGCCACCTGGCCGCCGCCGGCTACCGGATCTCCACCTCCGGCGCGGCCGAGCGCCAGGGCGTGGTGCACCGCCTGGACGTCGGCACCTCGGGCCTGATGGTGGTGGCCAAGTCGGAGCGCGCGTACACCGACCTGAAGCGCCAGTTCCACGACCGGGTGACCGAGAAGAAGTACCACACGCTGGTCCAGGGCCACCCGGACCCGATGAGCGGCACCGTGGACGCCCCGATCGGCCGTCACCCCAGCAGCGACTGGAAGTGGGCGGTGACCCGCGAGGGCAAGCCCTCGGTCACCCACTACGACCTGATCGAGGCCTACCGCTCGGCCTCGCTGCTGGACATCAAGCTGGAGACCGGCCGCACCCACCAGATCCGGGTGCACATGTCGGCGCTGCGCCACCCCTGCGTCGGCGACCTGACCTACGGCGCTGACCCGACGCTCTCCAAGCGGCTGGGCCTGAGCCGGCAGTGGCTGCACGCGGTCTCGCTCGGCTTCGAGCACCCGGCGGACGGCGAGTGGGTGCAGTTCACCAGCACCTACCCCGAGGACCTGCAGAACGCCCTGGACATCATCTCGGCCGAGAGCCAGTGAGCCCGGCCGACATCGCGGTGGTCGCCACCGCCGAGGAGTTCGCGCAGGCCAAGTGGGTGCGCCGGGAGGTCTTCGTGGTCGAGCAGGAGATCCCCGAGGCGCTGGAGTACGACGAGCTGGACGCCACCGCGGTGCACCTGCTGGCCCGTGACCCGCAGGGCTCGCCGCTGGGCACCGCGCGGCTGATCCGCGGCGAGCAGGCGCTGGCGCTGACCGGGATCGCGGGCCGGATCCTGCTGGGCCGGCTCGCGGTGCTGGCCGCCGCGCGCGGCACCGGGCTGGGCGCGGCGCTGGTCGGCGCGGTCGAGCGGGCCGGCCGGGAGCTGGGCGCGAAGGAGTGCGAGCTGCACGCCCAGGTGCAGGCGCTGGGGTTCTACGAGCGGCTCGGCTACCGGGCCGAGGGGCCGGTCTACGACGACGCCGGGATCCCGCACCGCACCATGACCAAGGCGCTCTGACGCCGGTTCCCCGCGGCCCGCGCGGCTACTGCGTGCGCAGGCGGGGGAGGGCCTGCGGGTGCTCGTCGCGCAGGAAGGCCAGCAGGTCCTCGCGGACCTCGCAGCGCAGCAGGAAGGCGTCCTCGGGGGTGCGGGCCGTCATGGTGGCCCGCACCACGATCGTGCTCGGCGTGCTGTCGACCACCCGCAGCGCCCACTCCTGGCCGTCCCAGTGCACCGAGCCGGCGAGCGTGGCGCGCAGGTGTTCGCGCAGGGCCGGCACCGGGGTGCTGTGGTCGAGGTGGAGCAGGACCACGCCGAGCAGCCCCGGATCCTTGCGGGTCCAGTTCTCGAAGGGCTTGCTGACGAAGTACGAGACCGGCACGATCAGCCGCCGGTGGTCCCAGAGCCGCACCACCAGGTAGCTCAGGGTGATCTCCTCCACCGTCCCCTGCTGGTCCTCGACCACCACGGTGTCGCCGATCCGCACGGTGTCGCCGAAGGCGATCTGCAGGCCGGCGAAGAAGTTGCCGAGCGTGCTCTGGGCGGCGATGCCGACCACGATGCCGATGATGCCGGCCGAGGCCAGCAGGCTGGCGCCCACCGCGCGCAGGGTGGAGAAGGTCAGCAGCATCACGGCCACGGTCACCACCGCGACCAGCGCGCCGACCACCCGGCGCAGCATGCCCACCTGGGTGCGCACCCGCTGCAGGCGGGCGGGGTCGCCCGCGGTGGTCTCGTAGCGGCTGAGCGCGCTCTCCACGACGGCGGCGGTGATCCGCACCGCCAGCCAGCCGGTGGCGGCGATCAGCACCAGCAACAGGCCGTGCCGCAGGTCGTGGTCGTCGATGTCCAGCAGGTGCGCCAGCGGCCGGCCGGCCATCAGCAGGCCGGTGGCCACCACCACCTGGAGCGGGACCCGGCAGCGCCGCAGCAGGGCCCAGAGCGGGGTGCCCGGATGGCGGGTGTCGGCCCGTTGCAGGACCTGGTCCACCACCCAGCCGACCGCCAGGGTCAGGGCCACGGTGGCGAGCAGGGTGAGCAACGGCCAGAGCACAGCGCCACGATACGCGGAATAGCCGGACAAATCAGACATCCCGTCAGGGGCTTAGCGGATCTTTACGCTAGACGGATAGGATCGCTATCCATGGGACTCCGCGGCTTCTGGCGCCACCGACGACGCATCAGGCTGACCCGCCGTCGGCTCCTCGCGGGCGGGCTGGCGCTGGTCGCCGTGCTCGGGGCGGGCACCGTGGTCGCGGTGGCGAACCAGCCGGCGGCGGTGCACCAGAGCGACCAGCTGCTGGCGATGCCGCAGGCGCCGGGCAGCGCCGAGCAGGTCTCCATCGACACCTCCTTCTTCACCACCGGCAGCAGCCCGCGCCCGGCGGTCCTGCTGGCGCACGGCTTCGGCGGCAGCAAGGCCGACGAGGTGGACGAGGCGCGCAAGCTGGCCCGCTCCGGATTCGCGGTGCTGACCTGGACGGCGCGCGGCTTCGGGCACTCCACCGGGCGGATCGACCTGGACGGGCCGGACGGCAGCGTGCAGGACGTCAAGCACCTGGTGGACTGGCTGGCCCAGCGCCCCGAGGTGCAGCTGGACGCGCCGGGCGACCCGCGGGTGGGCATCACCGGCGCCTCCTACGGCGGGGCCATCTCGCTGCTGGGCGCCGCCGCCGACCCGCGGATCGACGCCGCGGCCCCGCTGATCACCTGGTGGGACCTGCCCGGCGCCCTCTTCCCGCAGAACGCCCAGGGCTCCTCGGCCCTGGACGGGGTCTTCAAGAAGCTCTGGGCCGGGATCTTCTTCACCACCGGCTCGGCCGGCGACCTGACCTCCTCCACCACCGGCGCGCCCGCCAAGCCGGCCGCGCCGGCGGGCGGCGCGGTGGGCTGCGGTCGCTTCACCGACGAGCTGTGCGCGATGTACGACCGGGTGGCCACCGCCGGGCGGGCCGACCCCGAGGCGGTGGCGCTGCTGGCCAGGTCCAGCCCGGCGAGCTACGCCGAGCGGATCAAGGTGCCCACCCTGGTGGTGCAGGGCCAGCAGGACTCGCTCTTCCCGCTCGACCAGGGCGACGCGATGGCCCGGGCGATCGCCGCGAACGGCGCGCCGGTCTCGGTCGACTGGTTCGCCGGCGGCCACGACGGCGGCACCGAGACCAGCGACCGGGTGAACGACCGGATCACCGCCTGGTTCGACCACTACCTCAAGAAGGACGGCACCGGCACCGGCCCGGTCTTCCGGGTCACCCGCACCGGCGGGGTGGACTCCACCGGCTTCCAGGCCGTGCTGCGCGGCGCCGACGCCGATCAGTACCCGGGCCTGTCCGGCACCGCCGCGCGCAGCGTCGAGCTGGCACCGGTGGGGCACGCCGGAGGCCCGCAGGAGGTCGCCAACCCGCCCGGCGGCGCACCGCCGGCGATCTCCACCGTGCCGGGGCTGGGCGCGCTGTCGCAGGCCTCCTCGCTCGGGGTGGGGGTCTCGATCGACTTCCCCGGCCAGTACGCCGCCTTCGACTCCACGCCGCTGGACTCCGGGCTCCAGCTGACCGGCAGCCCGAGCGTGGACGTCACGGTGAGCTCGGACGCGCCCGACGCCGTCCTGTTCGCCAAGCTCTACGACCTGGGCCCGGACGGCAAGCAGACGCTGCCGCAGCAGCTCGCCGCCCCGCTGCGGGTGACCGGCGCGAACGTGCCGGGCGGGCGGCGGGTCACGGTGCGGCTGCCGGCCATCGACCACGCCTTCCCGGCCGGCCACCGGCTGCACCTGGTGCTGGCCAGCACCGACCTGGCCTATGCCTCGCCGAACGCGCCCGCCACCTACCGGATCGGCCCGGTGGGCCCGCTCAGCGCACCCACCGTCAGCGCCCTGCGCACCGAGGCCACCGCGCTGCCGGCCCGCACCTGGCAGCTGCCGCTGCTCGCCGTCGCGGTGGCCGCCGTGCTGCTGCTGATCGGCCGCCGGCGCCGGGGGCCGCCCCCCCCCCCCCCCCCCCCGGGCCGGGGGGGCCTGCGGATCACCGGCCTGAGCAAGCGCTACAAGGGGGCCACCGACCGGTACGCGGTGCGCGAGCTGGGCTTCACCGTCGAGCAGGGCCAGGTGCTCGGCCTGCTGGGGCCCAACGGCGCCGGCAAGACCACCACGCTGCGGATGCTGATGGGCCTGATCCGGCCCGACGAGGGCGAGATCAGGATCTTCGGCCACGCGGTGCGCCCCGGCGCCCCGGTGCTGTCGCGGGTGGGCGCCTTCGTCGAGGGCGCGGGCTTCCTGCCGCACCTGAGCGGGCGCGCCAACCTGGAGCTGTACTGGCGCAGCACCGGCCGCCCGGTGGGTGATGCCCACCTCGAGGAGGCACTGGCGATCGCCGACCTCGGCGAGGCCCTGGACCGGGCGGTGCGCACCTACTCGCAGGGCATGCGCCAGCGCCTGGCGATCGCCCAGGCCATGCTGGGCCTGCCGGACCTGCTGATCCTGGACGAGCCCACCAACGGGCTCGACCCGCCGCAGATCCGCGAGATGCGCGAGGTGCTGATCCGCTACGCGGCGGCGGGCCGGACCGTCATCGTCTCCAGCCACCTACTCTCCGAGGTCGAGCAGAGCTGCACCCACCTGGTGGTGATGGACCGCGGCCGGCTGGTCAGCGCGGGCGAGGTCGGCGCGATCGTCGGGGGCGGGGAGCTGCTGCTGATCGGCACGCCCGTCTCGTTCGGGCCCGTCGAGCTCGAGCGGGCCGCCAAGCGGGTCGCCGAGCTGCCCGGCGTCGGCCCGGTGGAGGTGGCCGGGCACGGGCTGCTGGTGCGCCTGGAGGGCCTGGCGCCGGCCGAGCTGGTCGCCGAACTGGTGCGCCTGGACGTCCCGGTGGAGCGGGCCGGCCCGCACCGCCGCCTGGAGGACGCCTTCCTGTCCCTGATCGGAGGATCCGCATGAGCACGGCCCCGGCTCCCGCCCCCGCCGCAGCCCCCGACCGGGCCGCCGGCTACCGCCCGCAGCACACCCTGCCGCTGCGGGTCGAGGCGCTGCGCCAGCTGCGGCGCCGGCGCACGCTGATCGTGCTGGCGGTGCTGGTGGCGATGCCGTTCATCGTGCTGGCCGCCTTCCAGATCGGCGGCACCCCCAGCCGGCCCGACCGCACCACCTTCATCGAGCTGGCCACCGCCTCGGGGCCCAACTTCGCCGCCACCCTGCTCTTCATGGGCACCGGCTTCCTGCTGGTGATCCCGGTGGCGCTGTTCTGCGGGGACACGGTGGCGGCCGAGGCCGGCTGGTCCTCGCTGCGCTACCTGCTGGCCGCGCCGGTGCCCAGGGCCCGGCTGCTGGCCCGCAAGCTGACGGTGGGTCTGCTCTTCTCCGCCGTCGCGATCGTGCTGCTGCCGCTGACCGGCCTGGCGGTGGGCACCGCCGCCTACGGCTGGGGCGACCTCAAACTGCCCACCGGCGGCAGCCTGTCGGCCGCCGAGGCGATGCCCCGCCTGGCGATCGCGGTGCTCTTCGTCTTCCTGAGCGAGCTGGTGGTGGCCGCGCTGGCCTTCTACCTCTCGACGGCCACCGACGCCCCGCTCGGCGCGGTCGGCGGCGCGGTCTTCGCCTCGATCATCACCGGGGTGCTGGACGCCATCACGGCGCTGGGGGACCTGCGCGAGTGGCTGCCGGCGCACTGGCAGTACGCCTGGGCCGACGCGCTGCAGCCGCAGCTGGAGTGGGGCGGCATGGTGCAGGGGGTCTCGGTCTCGCTCTCCTACGCCCTGGTGCTGCTGGCGCTGGCCTTCCGCGGCTTCGCCCGCAAGGACATCGTCTCCTGACCGGCCCGCTCCCGGTGGGGGATCATGGAGCGGTACCCGTCACCAGGGCAGGCCGCCCACCGTCACCAGGAGCACCCGTGGCCCAGATCATCCTCTTCCACTCGGCCCAGGGCCGGCGTCCGGCCGTGCTGGAGGCCGCCGAGCGGCTGCGCGCGGCCGGCCACCGGGTCGAGGCGCCGGACCTCTTCGAGGGGCGGACCTTCGAGGACGTCGAGGAGGGCATGGCCTTCGTCGAGGAGACCGGCACCGACGAGCTGCTGCGCCGGGCGGTCGCGGCGGCCGCCCCGCTGCTGGCCGACGGCACCCGGCTGGTCTACGCGGGCTTCTCGCTGGGCGGCGGACTGGCGCAGAACCTGGCGCTCGCCGACGAGCACGCGCGGGGCCTGCTGCTCCTGCACGGCACCTCCGACCTGCGCGACGACGCGGCCACCGCCGTCCCGGTCCAGCTGCACGTGGCCGAGCCGGACCCGTTCGAGACCGAGGACTGGCTGAACGCCTGGTACCTGCGGATGGTCAAGGCCGGCGCGGACGTCGAGGTGCACCGCTACCGCGGCGCCGGGCACCTGTTCACCGACGAGGGGCTGGCGGACTACGACGCCGAGGCGGCGCGGCGCACCTGGGCCGTCGCGCTGGCCTTCCTGGCCGAGCTGGACGGCGGCGAGCAGGGATGAGCACGCCGGCCGGCTACTCGGGCACCCCGCTGCCGCGCAAGCTCGGCATCCGGGAGGGGTCCGTGGTGCGCCTGGTCGGCGCCCCGGACGGCTTCGAGCTGCCCGTGCCGCTGGACGCGGGCCCGCCGTTCGACGTGGCGCTCTGGTTCCCGGCCGACCGGGCCGCCTTCGAGGCGGGGCTGGCCGACCTGCGCGCCGCGATGACGCCGGCCGCCGGGCTCTGGGTCTGCTGGCCCAAGAAGGCCGCGCTGCGGACCCGTCCGGAGCTGGCGACCGGCGTGGACGAGGACGTGATCCGCGCGGTGGCGCTGCCCACCGGGCTGGTGGACAACAAGGTCTGCGCGGTGGACGCGACCTGGTCGGCGCTGCGCCTGGTGATCCGCCGCGAGCTGCGCGGCTGACCGGCCGGCGGTGGGCCTCGGTGGACCACGCGGCCGGCCGGGTGCGGCCGGGCAGCCGTGGCCGGTGCCGGGTCAGCCGGTGGGCGGGGCGTCCTGCGGGCGCGGCGGGTAGCCGTAGTTCGGGGCGGGCGGCTGGGCCGGCTGGGCCGGCGGCGCGGGCGGGAAGGGGGGCTGCTGGACCTGCGGGGCGTAGCCGGGCTGCGGCTGGCCGGTGGGTGCGGGGAGGTAGCCGCCCTGTGCCGCGTAGTCGTTCGGCGGCGGGTAGTCGCCCTGCGGGAGGTAGCCGCCCTGCTGCGGGAGGTAGCCACCGCCCTGCGGCGGGGCGTAGCCGACCGGGGCGCCGGTACCGGCGGGGCGGCGGGTGCTGAGCACCACCAGGGCGAAGACGATGGCGATCAGGACCTCGGTCAGCTGGCCGACGTTCAGCCACAGGTTGGGGGTGGCCGGGCTGCTGAAGGCGTGCCGGCTCTCCGCGTCGCCGCTCAGCTGGGCGATGACGACGCTCGCCGACACGTAGGCGTTGGTCAGCAGCAGCACGGTGCCGCCGCCGCGGACCCAGCCACCGCCGCTGAAGGCGCCGATGATCAGCACCAGCAGGGCTCCGCAGGTCGCCGCGCTGCCCGAGAAGAAGCCGACCGGGGCGGCGACGACGTGGTCGTAGGTGAAGCCCAGCGCGGTGGGCAGGTAGTCGGCGCCCTCGCGGTTCAGGTCGAAGGCCAGCATCGACAGCTCGATCAGCAGGTTGAGCAGGAGCAGCACCGCCAGACCCGGCAGCGCGGCGGCGCGCGGGCGGGCGGGGGCCGGCTGCGGGCTCGGGAACCCTCCGACAGGTGCGCCGTAGCTCATCGTCTCCCCCTTTGGGCAGCGCGCCGCGGGTGGTCCACGGTTCGTCGCGCGGGGCGAGACTAGCGTGCTTCCGGGCGGGCCGGGGAAGGGATCCCCCGGCCCGCCCGGATCGGGCTCCTCAGGCGCTCCAGGCGGAGGGGCCGAGCAGGGTCTTCACCTCGCTGGCGAAGGCAGTGTCCGGGTTGACCAGGAAGCCGAGCTCGTAGAGCACGTCCTTCTGCCGGCTGGTGGTCAGCAGCCGCACGGGCACGTCGCCCGGGTGGGCCCGCAGCGAGCGCTTGAGCTCCTTGACCACGTGCGCGTTGATCTTCGGGTACGGCACGGTGATCTGCACCGGGGGCTTGCCGCCGTGCTCGGCCGAGGAGATGTCCAGGGTGGTGATCTCCTGGCCGAAGATGCTCAGCGAGCCGTCGCGCTCGTTGAGCCGGCCGCGCACCGAGACCACGTTGTCCTCGACCATCTGGTCGGCGAGCAGGTTGTAGCTGGCGGGGAAGAAGAGCACCTCCACCGAGCCGTCCCGGTCGGCCAGCGTGATGATCGCCCAGGCGTTGCCGGCCTTGTTGATCCGCCGGTCCACGCCGGTGATCAGCCCGGAGAGCCGCACCTCGCCCTCGGAGCGGCCCGAGCCCATGAGCTCGGCGATCGACACGTCGCGGTTGCGGGCCAGGATGTGCTCGGCGCCGTCCAGCGGGTGGCTGGAGACGTACAGGCCGAGCATCTCGCGCTCCAGGCTGAGCAGTTGCTTGCGCGGCCACTCGCGGTCGGTGAGCTCGAAGTCCAGGCCGATCGCGGGGGCGTCGGAGCCGGTGTCCAGTGCGCCGAAGAGGTCGTCCTGGCCGATCGCCTGCTGCTTCTTGACCCCGGTCACCGCGTCGATCGCGTTCTCGTGCACGGCGACCAGCGACTGGCGGGTGTGGCCCAGCGAGTCGAAGGCGCCGGCCTTGATCAGCGAGTCGACGGTCCGCTTGTTGCAGACGACCAGCTCGACCTTGTCCAGGAAGTCGGCGAAGGAGGAGTACTTGCCCTTCTCCTTGCGGGTGCGCACCAGCGACTCGATGACCGGCACGCCGACGTTGCGCACGGCCTTGAGGCCGAACCGCACGTCGCTGCCGACGGCGGTGAAGTCGACCACCGACTCGTTGACGTCGGGGGAGAGGATCTTGATGCCCATCTGGCGGCACTCCGCCAGGTAGACGGCCATCTTGTCCTTGTCGTCGGCCACCGAGGTGAGCAGCGCGGCCATGTACTCGGCCGGGTAGTTCGCCTTGAGGTAGGCGGTCTGGTAGGAGACCAGGCCGTAGGCGGCGGAGTGCGATTTGTTGAACGCGTAGCCGGCGAACGGGACCAGGACGTCCCAGACCGCCTGGATCGCCTCGTCCGAGTAGCCGCGTTCCTTGCATCCGGCGTGGAACGGCACGAACTCCTTCTCCAGCACCTCCTTCTTCTTCTTGCCCATCGCGCGGCGCAGCAGGTCGGCCTGTCCCAGGCTGTAGCCGGCCAGCACCTGGGCGGCTCGCTGCACCTGCTCCTGGTAGACGATCAGCCCGTACGTCGGGCCGAGGACCTCGCTGAGCGGGGCCTCCAGCTCGGGGTGGATCGGGATGATCTCCTGCTGGGCGTTCTTGCGCAGCGCGTAGTTGGTGTGCGAGTTCATGCCCATCGGACCGGGCCGGTAGAGCGCGGAGACGGCGGAGATGTCGGCGAACTCGGTGGGCTTCATCAGCTTGAGCAGGGCGCGCATGGGGCCGCCGTCGAGCTGGAAGACGCCCAGGGTGTCGCCGCGGGCGAGCAGTTCGTAGGTGGTGGGGTCGTCCAGCGCGATCTTCTCGATGTCGACGTCGACACCGCGGTTGGCTTTGACGATCTTGATGCAGTGGTCGATGATGCCCAGGTTCCGCAGACCCAGGAAGTCCATCTTGATCAGGCCCATGGCTTCGCACGACGGGTAGTCGAAGCCGGTGATGATCACGCCGTCCTTGTCCCGCTTGTGCAGCGGGATCAACTCCAGCAGCGGGGTCGAGGAGAGGATGACGGCCGCGGCGTGCACGCCGGTGCCGCGGATCAGGCCCTCGATGCCGAGTCCGGTGTCGATGATCTTCTTGACGTCGGGCTCGTTCTGGTACAGCGAGCGGATCTCGGTGCCCTCGTTGTACCGCGGGTGCTTCTCGTTGAACAGGTCGGCCAGCGGCACGCCCTTGCCCATCACGTCCGGCGGCATCGCCTTGGTGATCCGGTCGCCCATCGCGAAGGGGTAGCCCAGGATCCGGTTGGCGTCCTTGACGGCGGCCTTGGCCTTGATGGTGCCGAAGGTGTTGACCTGCGCGGTGTAGGCCTCGCCGTACTTGTCGGTGACGTAGCGCACCATCTGGTCGCGCTGGCGGTCGTCGAAGTCGATGTCGACGTCGGGGGGGTTGATGCGCTCGGGGTTGAGGAAGCGCTCGAAGAGCAGGTCGTGCTCGAGCGGGTCCAGCTCGGTGATCCGGGTGAGGTAGGAGACCATCGAGCCGGCCGCCGAACCACGGCCCGGGCCGACCGGGATGCCGTTGTCGCGGGCGTACTGGCAGATGTCGGCGACCACGAGGAAGTAGGCGTCGAAGCCCATCGGGGAGATGACGCCCATCTCCAGCTCGATGCGGTCCAGCACCTCCTGGCTCGGGTTGTCGCCGTAGCGCACCTTCAGGCCGGCGGCGATCTTCTTGCGCAGGAAGGAGGCCTGGGTCTCGCCCTCGGGCACGTCGAACTGCGGCATCCGGTCGACGTAGTCGAAGACCTCCTTGTACGAGCCGATCCGCTCGCCGATCGCCAGCGTGTTGCTGCAGGCCTCGGGCAGGTCGCGGAAGAGCTCGCGCATCTCCTCGGGGGTCTTGATGTAGTAGCCGCTGCCGTTGAACTTGAAGCGGTTCGGGTCGTCCTTGTTCTTGCCCACGCCCACGCAGAGCAGGCTGTCGTGGGCGTCCGCCTGGTCGGCGGTCACGTAGTGCGAGTCGTTGGTGGCCAGCAGCGGGATGTTCAACTGCTTGGCCAGGCGCAGCAGGTCCTCGCGCACGTCCCGCTCGATGGACAGGTCGTGGTCCATCAGCTCCAGGAAGTAGTTCTCCTTGCCGAAGATGTCCTGGTAGGCGCCGGCGGCCTTGACCGCCTCCTCGTACTGCCCCAGCCGCAGCCGGGTCTGCACCTCGCCCGAGGGGCAGCCGGTGGTGGCGATGATCCCGGTGGCGTTCGCGGCGATCAGCTCGCGGTCCATCCGGGGCTTCATGTAGTAGCCCTCCATCGACGCGAGCGAGGAGAGCTTGAAGAGGTTGCGCAGGCCGGCCGCGTTCTCCGCCCACATGGTCATGTGGGTGTAGCGGCCGCCACCGGAGACGTCCTTGCCGCCCTCGCCGTCGGAGTTGGCCGGGCGCTGCCCGCCCGGGGACCAGAAGACCGGCTTCTTCTCGAAGCGCGAGCCGGGGGCGACGTACGCCTCGATCCCGATGATCGGCTTGACGCCGGTCTTGGCCGCGCTCTGGAAGAACTCGTAGGCGCCGAACATGTTGCCGTGGTCACTCATAGCGATCGCCGGCATGCCCTGGCGCTCGGCCTCCGCGAACAGCTTGCCGTTCTTCGCCGCCCCGTCCAGCATCGAGTACTCGGTGTGGACATGCAGGTGCACGAAGCTGTCGGCCACGGGTGAGGCTCCTCGGACGAGCGGTTGGGGCCTCCCACCCTAACGCGATCGCCCCACCCGCCACGCCCGCCGCACGGGGGGCTCCGCGGCCCTTCGGGCAGGTGTGGTGAGTCCGGTCACACCCGGTGCACACAGCACTGTGGCCGGACCCTACCGGGTCCGGCCACAGTGCTCAACCTGCCTGCTCTCAGCCCTCCTTGACCACCACGGTCTTGGCGGCCTTGTCGTGCAGGGCCTGCTGGAACGGCTTGTCCCAGAGCGGGAAGAGCACGTTGACCAGGTAGAACAGGTTGCCCAGGCAGTAGACCACCAGCGGGCCGCCGTAGACGGCCGCGCGGACGAACAGCTCGTTGTCGGTGGGGCGCCCACCGTGGGCGAGCGAGACCACCCGCAGCTTCATGGCCTTCTTGCCGACGGTCTGCTGGTTCTGCGTGAGCAGCATCAGCGCGTCGTAACCGGCGTAGATCGCCCCGATCAGGATGCTCGCGACGAAGTAGCCCGCGGCGGCGGTCACCACGGTCCAGACCAGGATGACCGGGATCAGCAGGACGGCCGCGTCGATCAGCCGGGCCAGGAAGCGGTCACCCGGCGAGGCCAGGGTGCGGGTGCCGGGGACGTGCTGGCCGTAGGCCGGCTCGGAGAGCCACGGCGGCAACTGTCCGTAACCGGGCTGCTGGGCGTAGGGCTGCTGCGGCTGCTGGGGGTAGCCGTACTGCTCCTGGCCGGGCTGGCCGTAGCCGGGGGCCTGCTGCCCGTACGGCGGCTGCTGCGGCTGGGGCTGCTGCGGGTACCCGTAGGCGTCCTGCGGCTGGCCGTAGCCCGGCTGCGGCGGCACGCCGGGACCCGGCGCGCCCTGCTGCCCGGGCTGGCCGTACGGGTTGTTCTGACCGTACGGGTTCTGCGGGTCGGACGGGTAGCCGTATCCCGGCGGTTGGTTTGTACTCATGCTCCCGCGCTCGTCTCGTGGTGACTTGCCCTCAGTTGATTCGTTACGCGCTGTTCTATACGCGCGGGTGCGGGCTGGGAAGAGCCGGTGATTGATCGTTACGTGAACAGCACAGTGGCCGACCGGCCCGGATCGCCCGTCGACTCTCCCTCGGGGGCCGCAGTCGGGCCGGCAGGGCGGTGCGGACGGCCGCCGCGAAGGCGGCCACCGCCGGGTGGGCGCCGGCGCCCTCGCGGCAGGCGACCGCCGTGCGGCGGGACATCGCCACCCGCTCCAGGAGCACCCCGGGCGGCGGATCCAGGGTGCCCAACTCCGGTACCAGGGCGACCCCTTGGCCGGCGGCGACGAGGGCCAGCACGGTGGCGAAGTCGTCCACCCGGTGGCGGATGCGCGGGGCGAAGCCGGCCGCCTGGCAGGCCCGCACCGCCATCGCGTGGCAGAGCGTGCCGGGGACCGCGACGATCCACGGCTCGGCGTGCCAGCGGGCCAGCGCGCCGAGCGGGGGGCCGGATCCGGCATCGGGGGCGGGGGCGGCGGACTTGGTGAGTTCGGGGGAGTCGGGGGGCGCGGGGGGCGCGTCGGGGTCGGTGGGGTCGGTGGGGTCGGCGGGTTCGCCGGCCCGGTGCGGCTCGTCGGACGGGCGGGCGAGGTACATCGGCTCGGTGAAGAGCGGTTCGCTGCGCACCCCCGGCTGCGGCGGGGCCGGCACGAAGTCGTAGTCGTGCACCAGCGCGACGTCCAACTCCCCGGACCGCAGCAGGTCGGCGACGCCCGCGGGGTCCACCTCGGCGACCATCGGCTCCAGGTCGGGGTGCAGGGCCGCCAGCTCCACCAGGGCCGGCGGGATCACCACCCGGGCGGCCGAGGGGAAGGTGCCGATCCGCAGCGGGCCGGCCAGCCCCCGGCGGGCGTCGGCCAGTTCGGCGGCGGCCAGCTCCAGGTGGGCCAGCACCGCCTCCGCGTGGGTGACCAGCCGGCGGGCCGCGGGCGTCAGCGCGACCCGCCGCCCGGTGCGCTCCAGCAGCGCCACGCCGGCCTCCCGTTCCAGCGCGCCGAGCTGCTGGGAGACCGCGGAGGGGCTGAAGGACAGTGCCTCGGCGACGGCGGCGATGGTGCCGCGGTGGGCGAGTTCGCGCAGCAGGCGCAGGCGCCGGACATCGAGCATCGGCTCAGCTTACGGGTATCGGCGGAAATGCGAACTGGACCTGACGCAAGAGCCGGGGGAGGCTCGGAGCCATGGAGAACCAGCTGCGCGGGATCCTCGTCCCGCTGATCACCCCCTTCACCGCCGACGGCGAGCTCGCCGCCGAGGCCCTGGAGTCGCTCGCCCACGGCCTGCTGGACGAGGGCGCCGGCGGACTGGTCGCCCTGGGCACCACCGGCGAGCCGTCCGCACTGGACCCCGAGGAGCGGGCCACCGTGCTCGACGTCTGCGCCCGGGTCTGCCGCGAGCGCGGCGCCCCGCTGGTGATCGGCGCCGGTGGCGGTGGCACCCGGCAGAGCGTGGCGGCCCTGGCCGAGCTGCGCGCCTACCCGGAGGCGGTCGCCGCGCTGACCACCGTGCCGGCCTTCGTGCGCCCCGGGGCGGCCGGCGTGCTCGCGCACTTCGAGGAGCTGGCGGCGCACAGTCCGGTGCCGCTGGTCGTCTACCACATCCCCTACCGCACCGGTCAGGAGCTGGACGCCGGGGCCCTGCGCGCGGTCGGCGCGCTGCCGCGGGTGGTGGGCGTGAAGTACGCCACCGGCGGCGTGGACGCGCAGACGGTGGCGCTGCTCGGCGACCTGCCGGACGACTTCGCGGTGCTGGCCGGGGACGACGCCGTCCTGTCCCCGCTGCTCGCCCTGGGCGCATCCGGCGGGATCCTCGCCTCCGCGCACCTGGCGACCGCGCGCTTCGTCGAGCTGACCGAGGCGTGGCGGGCGGGCGAGGCGGCCCGGGCCCGGGCGCTGGGCCACCGGCTGGCCGCGTTGTCGGCGAGCGCCTTCGCCGAGCCGAACCCGACGGTGATCAAGGGCGTGCTGCACGCGCAGGGCAGGATCCCCAGCGCCGCCGTGCGGCTGCCGCTGCTGCCGGCGGGTGCGGGCGCGGTGGCGGCCTGCCTGAGCGCTTTGGAGGCGCTGGAGGCCGCGTAGCCGGGGGCGGGGTAGGCCGTCGTCGGGGGCGGCGGGCGGTCGCGGTGTCCACCAGGTGAATAACCGACCTGGTCGTGGGCGGTGACGAGGCAAGATGAGACCGAGCAGGCACATCGGAGGAGGACGTGGAGATGAAGATCGGCATCGTCGGGGCGACCGGACAGGTCGGCACAGTGGTCCGGCAGATCCTGGCGGAGCGCTCGTTCCCGGTCGAGCAGCTGAGGCTCTTCGCCTCGGCCCGGTCGGCCGGCCGGACGCTGCCCTGGCAGGACGGCGAGGTCACCGTCGAGGACGCGGCCACCGCCGACTACACCGGCCTGGACATCGTGATCTTCTCGGCCGGCGGCGCGACGTCCAAGGAGCTGGCGCCCAAGGTGGCCGCGGCCGGAGCCGTCGTGATCGACAACTCCTCCGCCTGGCGCCGTGACCCCGAGGTCCCGCTGGTGGTCGCCGAGGTCAACCCGCACGCGGTGGCCGAGCGTCCCAAGGGCATCATCGCCAACCCGAACTGCACCACGATGGCCGCCATGCCCGTGCTGCGCCCGCTGCACGCCGAGGCGCAGCTGACCGCCCTGGTGGTGGCCACCTACCAGGCGGTCTCCGGCAGCGGTCTGGCCGGCGTCGCCGAGCTGCAGGAGCAGGCCGCCAAGGTCGCCGACGGCGCGGCCGCGCTGGTCCACGACGGCGCCGGCGTCGAGTTCCCCGAGCCGAAGGTCTACGCCCGGCCCATCGCCTTCAACGTGGTGCCGCTGGCCGGCTCGATCGTCGACGACGGCCTGAACGAGACCGACGAGGAGCAGAAGCTGCGCCACGAGAGCCGCAAGATCCTGGAGATCCCGGACCTCAAGGTCGCCGGCACCTGCGTGCGGGTGCCGGTCTTCACCGGCCACTCGCTGCAGGTCAACGCCCGCTTCGCCGCGCCGATCACCCCCGAGCGGGTGCGCGAGCTGCTGGCGGACGCGCCCGGCGTGCAGCTCAGCGACATCCCCACCCCGCTGCAGGCGGCCGGCCAGGACCCGAGCTACGTCGGACGGATCCGGCGCGACGAGACGGCGGAGAACGGCATCTCGCTCTTCCTGTCCAACGACAACCTGCGCAAGGGCGCGGCGCTCAACGCCGTGCAGATCGCCGAGCTGGTCGCCGCCGAGCTGGGCTGATCGCAGCTCCGTCAGGCGTCCCACCGCTCCGTCGGGCCGTCCACCGCAGCTGCGGTGGACGGCCCGCGCGCGCAGCCGGGTGATTTCAGCACGCCCGGGAGGGGTAAAGGTGTCCGCAACGGTCCGGCAGGCTGCCCGTGGCGGCCTGGCTCGGGCACACTGCTCGGTACGCCGCACGCCAGGTCAGGGGTGAGGGGACCAGGGGCTTGTCCGACAAGTCCTAGGGGCACCAGGGTGGGGCCCCGGCCGCCACCGGGCCGACCGGAGAAGAGGTGCGGAAGTGGACCGCTGCGTCGTCCTCGTGGACGCCGGATACCTGCTGGGCGCCGCCGCCAGCCTGCTCGCCGGAGAGCCCTCCCGGTCCCGCGTGACGGTGGACCACACCGCCCTGATCGCCTCGCTGCGCGAACGCGCCGAGGAGGAGACCGGGCTGCCGCTGCTGCGGATCTACTGGTTCGACGCCGCGCCCGAGCGCCGCCCGATGCCCGAGCACCGCCGGCTGCGGGTGCTGCCCCGGGTGACGGTTCGGCTCGGCGCGCTGACCCGGGCCGAGGGCCGCTGGGTGCAGAAGGGCGTGGACGCCGCGATGCACGCCGAACTCTCCGAGCTCGCCCGCAACCGGGCCTGCGCCGACGTGGTGCTGGTCACCGGTGACGGCGACCTGCTGCCCGGCATGATGTCCGCCAAGGAGCACGGCGTCGCCGTCCACCTCTGGGCGCTGCAGGCCGCCGACGGCGACTTCAACCAGTCCGAGGACCTGGTCGGCGAGGCCGACGAACGCCGCGTGCTGGACCGCGAGTGGATCACCCGTTCGGTCTGCCGGCGCGAGCCCGCGGTGGTCTTCCCGCCGGCCGGACCGCGTCCGGAGATCGCCAAGATCCTGGCCGCCCCGCCGGCCGCCCGCCCGGCCGCCGCGCAGGAGCCGCCCGCCGCGCCCGAGCCGGAGCTGCCCGCCGCCGCGCTCAAGGTGGTGCCCACGCCGAAGGACCTGGCCGGACTCGCCGGACCGGCCGGGCGCGCCGCGCACCCCGCGCAGCCGTCCGCCGCGGGCAACGGACCGGTGCTGCGCTGGTCCTCCGACCGCGGCTGGGTGGACCGCCCGGTCGGCGAGGGGCCCGCCGCCGGCGACACGCTGCCGACGCTGGCCCAGCTGACCACCGCCGAGCAGCGCTGGGCCGACCGCGAGGAGGACATCACCGCGATCGGCGGCGACCCGCACGAGGTCGGCCAGGTCTTCGCCCGGCGCTGGACCGACCGGCTGGCGGACCGCGAGCGACTGGCCCCGATCTGGTCCGACTACCCGCGCATCCCGCACCGGGTGGACGGCGAGCTGCTGCGCTACGCCGCCCGCTTCGGCCTGCTGGCGCACAAGGACGACCAGATCGACGAGCACGACCGCTACGCGATCCGGGCCGGCTTCTGGCGCGAACTCGCCGCCCGGGTGCCGGGCGGCGAGCTCGTCGTGGTGGACGACTAGGGCCGATCGGAGGTGGACCGGAGTCGCCCGTTCGCCCCCGTTGTCCGAATCCGTCACCTCAGCGCGTAGAGTCTTCGCTCGTGAGCGACGCCCCACTGCCCTGCTGCTCCGTGCGGGGCCTCACCAGGAACCATGGCGAGGTCCGGGCCAACGACGGGGTCGACCTGGAGATCCGCCAGGGTGAGATCTTCGGACTGCTCGGCCCCAACGGCGCCGGCAAGTCCACGCTGGTACGCCAGCTCACGGGTCTGCTGCGCCCCGACGCGGGCAGCATCGAGATCCTCGGGCACGACATCGTGCGCCACCCCGAGCGCGCCGCCCGGCTGCTGGGCTACCTCGGCCAGGAGTCCAGCGCGCTGGACGAGCTGACCGTGGCGCTGGCCGCCGAGACCACCGGACGGCTGCGCGGGCTGAGCCGGGCCGCCGCCCGCGCGCAGAGCGCCGAGGTGCTCACCGAGCTGGGCCTGGAGGCGCTGGCCACCCGCCCGCTCGCCAAGCTCTCCGGCGGCCAGCGCCGGCTGGCCTGCTTCGCCGCCACGCTGGTCGGCGAGCGCCCGCTGCTGGTGCTGGACGAGCCCACCACCGGCATGGACCCGGTCGCCCGGCGGGCCGTGTGGTCCGCGGTGGACCGCCGCCGGGCCGAGCACGGCACCACCGTGCTGCTGGTGACCCACAACGTGATCGAGGCCGAGACGGTCCTGGACCGGGTCGCGGTCCTCGACGAGGGCCGGGTGATCGCCTGCGACACCCCCGGCGGCCTCAAGGCGCTGGTGGACGGCGACGTCCGGCTCGACCTGGTCTGGCGCACCGAGGCCCCGTTGCAGGTGGCGGCCGTCGCGGCGCTGGCCGAGCGGGCCGACCGGCTCGGGCGCCGCTGGACCGTGCGGACCACGCCGGAGGAGGCCACCTGCCTGATCGCCGCCGTCACCACCGGGCCGGCCTTCGCCGCCCTGGACGACTTCACGCTGGCCACCCCGAGCCTGGAGGACGCCTACCTCCGGCTCGGCGGCCGCCACGGAGGACTGGCGAAGTGACCGTGCTGACCTCACCCGCCGCCACCAACCGCCGCGCCAAC